>DASQQQ010000365.1:0-10546 GCA_035643355.1 Actinomycetota bacterium
GGCTAGTCGTCAACCCCCTCTCCGGCATCGACGGTTCCCCCTCCCACCGGACGTCGCCGGGCCCCCCGAGCCAGCAGGCCGAGCGACAGAGGTGCCACGGCGGCCACGGCCAGCGTCGGGCGGAGCCCGACGTGCGGGGAGAAGGCACCCAGCAGTGCGCCGGCCACCGCCCCCAGACCGATCTGTGCCGAGCGGAACACGCCGAGCAGGATCTCCCGGTCCGAGAAGGCGTCCAGCGCAAGGACGTTGGCCACCGGCCCGAGGGCGCTGACCACCGCGGCGAACCCCACGGCCGCCCACAGGGCCGCGGGGGCCCAGGGGACGAGGGTCCACCAGATGCCGAGCGCGGCCAGGACCACACCGATCTGCCCGGCGGTGGCCAACCCTCCCCGCCGGTCGGCGCGATGGCCGGCCGAGACCTTCCCGGGGATCGATCCCACCCGAGCGACGGCCAGCAGCACAGCCGCCGCCGCCGGCGAAAGTCCCCAGATCTGGACCGCGAACGAGGGCAGGAACGACACGGTGCCGTACTGGGAGGCGGCGGCCATCCCCCCGACCGCCAGAGGGATGCCGAGCTCGCGGTGAACCCCCTTCCACGAGACGGGCTGGGCTCGGGCCGCCCGGCCGGGCAAGCGAGCGAGGGTCAGGCCAGCCAGAGCCGCGGCCGAGACCGCGGCCGAGACCGCGAAGGCAGCCCTCCAGTGGTCCGATCCGCCCACCGCGATCAGCAGGGCGGCCAGCGCCAGGCCCCCCGAGAACGCAACCCCGAAGAAGCCCATGGCCAGGCCACGTCGGTCGCCTCCCAGAGCCCCCGCCGCCGATAGACCGGCGGCGAAGAAGACGCCGGACCCCAGGCCGAGCAGCACCTGCGCGACGAGGAACACGGGCCATGCGCCGCTGGACGCAGCGAGCAGCGCTCCCACGGTGGCTCCACCCAGGCCGATCAGCGCCCCCGGCCGCGGACCTCGACGCCAGAGGAGCAGGCCACCAACCAGGTTACCGATCGCGATGGACAGCGCGAGTAGCGCGAAGGCCAGCCCGGCCTCGCGTAGGTCCAGCCCCAGCTCCCGGGCGGCGATGGGGAAGACGGGGGCGAGCAGCGACTCCCCGGTCGTCACCGCCAGGTACCCGGCGTTGACCAGCATGAACGATGCCCGATGGGGTCCACCCGGGACCTTGGCCCATGGCCCGCGCGAGGTCCCCCACCCACGCGACGTCCCTCGCCCACCCGTCGGATCCACCCCGCGCCCGTCTCCCCGTGCCGAGGAGATATCTTATCTTCGAGATGATTCACCGAGCGGTCCGCAACCGCCGGAGCCCCCCGCTGAGAGGAGCGAGAGATGGGCAAGGACATCGGTGACCGCCTGCCCCACGGCGTGATGACCGCCTTCGACGGGACCTCGCTGGAGCGGAAGATCGGCCCCGCCTACCTGCTGGTGAGTACCGATCCCGATGGACGACCGCGCCCTTGCATGCTCTCGGCGGGTGAGGTGCTGGCCACCGACGACCGCCATCTCCGGGTGGGACTGTGGCCCGGGACCCACACGTCGCAGAACCTGGCCAGGGGGGCTTCCATCGTCTTCTGCTTCGTCTCCCCGGGCACCGTCCTGTACATCCGGGGCTCGGTCCATCCGTTGCCGGAGGCGCCACAGGCCCAGCTCGCGCGGTTCGAGATCGAGGTGGCGTCGGTCGAGTCCGACGTGCATCCGGGGATGCCGGTCACCCAGACCATCAGCTTCGACGTGGAGCGTAACCGGAGCGAGGTAGCGGCCAACTGGCGACGACAGATCGAGGCCCTGCGCGCATGACGCGCCCTATGGGGCCGACGATCAGGCGGCCGGACGAGCGGCCCGTGCCGGCTGCTGCGGGCCCAGCCACCGGAACCGGCGCTCGCGCCCCCCGGCCTCGCGGCTGAGCTCGCGCTCCCGGTGCCACCGGGCGGCCTGCGATGCGCGGAACGCCTTCATCGCCACCTGTCCCTCGAAGGTCTGCGTCTCGTCGACGAAGACCGACCGATCCATCTCCCGACCCTTCCCTCGAGCACCCCCAGCATCGTGGCACGAACGGGGGGAGCCTCGGGGCCGACCGGCTCGCTCCCTGTAGGACGTTCGTCGCGGGTCCCTTGGGTGGTGCCGGCGTGACCGCCCTCACTCGTCCTCGGAGGATGGACCACCGGCCAACGTGCGGGGGGTCCACGTCCGTCGCTTCTCGCCCCACCGCCGGACCAGCTGATGAGGGATACCGAAGTGATCGAGGATCCGACCGACCGTGTGATCGACCATCTCCTCGATCGATGTCGGTCGAGCGTAGAAGGCCGGGACGGGAGGCATGATGATCCCGCCGGTGCGCGCCACGCGCAGCATGTTCTCCAGGTGGATCACCGATAGGGGCGACTCGCGCACCAGCAGCACCAGCTTCCGCCCCTCCTTGAGGGTCACCTCGGCCGCCCGGTGGATGAGGTTCTGGGAGATGCCGTTGGCGACCGCCGCCAGGGACTTCATGCTGCAGGGGGCCACCACCATACCCGAGGTGCGGAACGTGCCGCTGCCCGGCGGGGCATCCAGCTGGTCCTCCTCGTAGACGACATCGGCCAGGCTCCGTACATCGGCCGGCTTCCAGGACGTCTCGGCCACCATCGTCCGCTCCGCCCACTCGCTGATCACCAGATGCGTCTCACGCCCCGCGGCCCGCAGGGCCTCGAGCAGTCGGATGCCGTAGACCGTCCCCGTCGCTCCGGTCATGGCGACGATCAGCGGCGGCCGTGGTTCGGTCTCCACCCTCATCCTCTCCCGGACCGAGCGACGGCCCGCGGGGACGATCCTACGCTTCGGAGCCGTAGGGTCCGCTGGTGATCCCGTAGATCTTCCCGTCGGGACCCCGGAAATGCGCCCACACGTAGTCCCCCCAGGTGTGGTTCTCGTGCAGGAACTCCACCCCCTGGCCCTCCAGCTCACTGCGAGCCGACGCGAGGTCGTCGACCAGGAACTCCACCACCGGACCGGTGTCGAACTCCTCGAAGTGCTCGTGGCCCGGGCCGAAGACCTCGACCCACTCCCCACCCGGGGTCCTCAGCACCGACAGGCCCTCGGACCCGTGGAACTCGGAGAGACCCAGGACGTCGCGGAAGAACGCCACCGTCTCGTCGAACCGATCCGTGGCCGTGCCCGCCCAGACCAGACCCATGACCTGCATGTCGCCCCCCTTCGATGGGCATCAGGCCTGTACGCCCGACGCCTTGGCCTCCTCGATCAGGGTGAACAGCCGCTCCGGGTGGAGCGGCACGCGGTCGACGTCGATCCGCAACGGGCGGAGGGCGTCCACGACCGCGTTCGCCACGGCCGCCGGGGGCGAGACCGCCCCTCCCTCACCGCACCCCTTGATGCCGAACGGGTTCAGCTCCGAGAGGAACTCCTGGTGGCCCACCCGGATCGGTGGCACGTCGGCCGCCGTGGGCATCAGGTAGTCCATGTAGGTGCCCGTCAGCAGCTGGCCGTCGGCGTCGTACACGGCCTCTTCCAGCATGGCGTTGCCGATCCCGTGCGCCACGCCCCCCATGATCTGCCCCTCCACGACCGTCGGATTCAGCATCTGCCCGCAGTCGTCAACCGTCACGTACTTCAAGAGCTTGATGAATCCCGTGTCCTCATCCACCTCCACGCCCACCACATGGGTACCCGAGGCGAAGGTCACCGTGGGTGGAACGAAGTAGTAGGTGGTCTCCAGGCCCGGCTCGTGGCCCTCGGGGAGCCTCGCGCGCGGACCCGGGGTGGCGGCGCGGGCGACCTCGGCCAGGTTCGTGGCCGGCTCCGCCGCGCCGCGCGGCGAGATCCTGCCATCCACGATCTCCAGATCCCGGGGATCGGTCTCCAGGAGCTCCCCGGCGACCGCCAGGATCTTCTCCCGCATCCGCTGCGCCGCAACCCCCACCGCCGCCCCGGCCGTCACGGCGCTCCGGCTGGCGAAGGTCCCCACGCCGTGCGCGATCATGGACGTGTCGCCGCCCCGCACGGTCACGTCCTCGGGCCGGACGCCGAGCTGGTCGGCGCAGATCTGCGACAGCGTGGTCTCCAGCCCTTGCCCGTGCGGCTTGGCGCCCGTGTAGACGGCCACCCGGCCCCGACGGTCGACGCGGATCATCGCGCCCTCGTGCGGCCCGTACCCCGAGCCCTCCACGTAGGAGGACACGCCGACCCCCAGTCGCCGTCCTCGGGCGCGGCCCTCCTCCTGCCGGCGGCGGAACGTCTCGTAGCCGAACAGTTCCAGGGCCTGGTCGAGCTGGCCCGGGAAGTCGGCCCGGTCGTAGACGATGTCGACCCCGTCCCGGTACGGGATCCCCATCGGGTAGGGCATCTGCTCGAGCCGGATCAGGTTCCGTCGGCGGACCGCGATGGGATCGAGCCCCAGCCGGTCCGCGATCACGTCGACCACGCGGTCCATCACGAACACCACTTCAGGGCGACCCGCGCCCCGCACCGGCGTGACCGGCGCTTTGTTCGTCACCACCGCAAGGCTCTCGAGCTCCATGTGGTCGATCGCGAACTGGCCCCGGAAGTGGGCCGCCGAGTTGTAGGACACGGTGATCGCGTATGGGTTGTAGGCACCGGCGTCGATCAGGTACCGGTCGCGCAAGCCCACGATGGTCCCGTCGTCCCGGTAGGCGACCTCGATGTCGTGGATCTGGTCGCGGGCGTGCCGGGTGTTGGCCAGGTGCTCCCGACGGTCCTCGATCCACCGGACCGGCCGCTGCAGCCACCGTGCCAGGAAGGGGATCAGCACGTCCTCGGGGAACATGCCGGTCCCGAAGCTCCCCCCCATGTCGGGGCCGATCACGCGGACCGACTCCTGCGGCATGTCGAGCATGGAGCAGATGAACGTCCGCACCAGGTGCGGCCGGGCGTTCGCGTCCCACACGGTGAGCTCGTCGCGGCCGGGGTCGGGCACGGCCAGGATCCCCCGGGTCTCCATGGGGTTGCCCACCTGGCGTCCCATCACGAACCGCGCCTTCAGGGTGTGCTCGGCCTCGGCGAAGGCCTTCGCGACGTCACCCGCCGAGACCCGGAAGCTGGTCTGGACGTTGTCCCCCAGCTCGGGATGCAGGACCGGGGCGTCCGGGTCCAGCGCGCGCTGGGGGTCGGCCACCACCGGGAGAGGGTCGTAGTCGACCTCGATCAGCTCCAACGCGTCCTCCGCCACCGGGCGATCGGTGGCCACCACGGCCGCGACCGGCTGCCCCACCCAGAAGACGGTGCCCTGGGCGAGCACGGGCATCGGACACGACTTCAGGGTCGGCCCCACCTTCTCCATCAGCACCGGAGAGACCTCGGTGCGCGCCGCTTCCACGAAGGGCCCCATCGCGCCCTCGAGGTCCCTCCACGTGAACACACCCACCACGCCGTCGACCGCCGCGGCCGCGGACGCATCGATCTTCGTGATGGCGGCGTGGGGCAAGGGGCTCCGGAGCACGGCGACGTGGAGCATGCCAGGCACCTTCATGTCCCCCACGTGCTGCGCGCGGCCGGTGATGAGCCGCTCGTCCTCCTTGCGCCGCAGGCGCTGACCCACGTACCTCGGTGGATTGACGACCGGTTCGGTCTCGACGGAGGTCCTCGCGTAGGGGTGCGCCGGTGCGCCCACCTCACGCCCCTCCGGCCCCGGCACCTGCCGCGTCGCGCACCGCGGTGACGATGTTCTGGTAGCCGGTGCACCGGCAGATGTTCCCCGAGAGCCGAGCCCGGAGCGCTTCCTCGTCGTCGACCTCGGGCGCGCCCTCGGCCAGGTACTCGGTGACGGCTATCAGGAACCCGGGGGTGCAGAAGCCGCACTGCAGGGCGTGGTTCGCGGAGAATGCCTCCTGAGCCGGACTGAGCGTGCCGTCGTCGGCGGCCAGGCCCTCGACCGTGGTGAGCTCGTGGCCCCCGGCCTGGACGGCGAACAACAGGCACGATCGGACCGAGTGCCCGTCCATCAGGATCGTGCAGGCACCGCATACCCCGTGCTCACAGCCCAGATGGGTCCCGGTGAGGTTCAGCTCGTCGCGCAGGAAGTCCGCCAGGGTCATGCGGGGCTCGGCCTCGCCGGTCCGCTCCCGACCGTTCACGGTCAACGTGATCCGCCGCCGATCCGTCATGCTCCCGCCTCCGCTCGCTCCCCGGCCCGCCGCAAGGCTCGACCCACGAGGACCTCCGCCAGGTGGCGGCGGTACCCGGACGAGCCGTGCACGTCGGACACCGGATCGATCTCGTCCTGGACGGCCTCTGCCGCCTCGGCGAACAGCTCCGGGCTCGGCGCGTCCCCCCTGAGCACCCCCTCGGCGGCCGCGGAGCGCACCGCCGTGTCCCGAACGCCGATCAGCGCCACCCGAGCATCGGCGATGAGGCCACCCTCGTCCAGGGTGAGCATGGCCCCGACCCCGGCCAGGGCGAAGTCCCCGTGTCGGCGGGCCAGCTCCAGGTACGCCGACCCCGTCCGCCCGCCGTTCGGCAGGTGCAGACGGATCTCCCGCACGATCTCCTCGGGGGTCAGCACGGTGGTGAAGTAGCTCTCGAAGAACGCCGAGGCCGGAACGGTCCGGGCGCCGCCCGGTCCCACCACATCGATCTCGGCGTCGAGGGCGAGCGCGAGCGAGGGCCACTCGGCCGCCGGGTCCGCGTGGGCCAGGCTGCCACCCACCGTCCCTCGGTTCCGGATCGCCACGTGGCCGATGACGGAGACCCCTTCGGCCAGCATGGGGCACCTCGTCGCCAGCTCGGTCATCCTTTCCACGGCCCGGTGCCGGGCCAGGGCACCGAGCACCAGCGTGTCACCCTCGAGCCTGGCGTATTCGAGCTCCCGGATCGCGTTCAGGTCCACCAGCAGGGACGGGGCCGCGAGACGGAACGCCAGAAGGGGCACCAGGCTCTGCCCGCCTGCGATCACCTTCGCCTCGTCGCCGTGCTGCTGGAGCAGTCCGACGGCCTCCTCCAAGCTCTGGGGCGCCGCGTACTCGAAGGGTGCGGGTTTCACCGGCGTACCTTCCTCGAACCGTACGATGTTGGGTGGACGCGGACGGGGCTCGAGCTCCGCCCGCGTCGCACGTCCTCAGTCCTGGCGCACCTGCTTCCAGGCATCACCGAACAGAGCGTCCAGGTCCACGTCCTCGACCCCCGGCGTGGTGATCTCCAGCGGGAAGTCGGCCTTGCGCGTGGCGTCGATGCCGACCTTGGTCACCAGATGGGACCCGCCCGCCGGATCGTAGGACGCCGGGTCCAGGGGCGACCCACGAGCGTGGGTCACCACGAACGCGTCCTCGTGGAACCGGACCCGCTGGGCGATCGCGTGCCAGACCTGCGAGTCGTTCGTGATGTCGACGTCCTCGTCCACCACGACCACGTACTTCAGGAACGGGTCGGCCGCGAAGGCGGCCATGGCCGCGTTCTTCGGGTCGCCCTCGATCAGCTTCTCCATCTGCACGTAGCAGATGTACCGGCAACGCCCCGAGGGCGGCACGTAGACCGCACGGACACCGCCTGAGGCCAGACGGCAGGCCTTGTAGATCATCGAGTTCCGGGTCACGCCCGAGAGCAGCAGGTTGTCCCAATGCCCCACGAACGAGCTGTGGTAATGCGCGTTCTTGCGCATCGTGATCGCCTTCACGTGGACCACCGGGTTGTTGCGCTCGGGGCCGTACGTGCCCGGGTACTCGCCGAAGGGAGCCTCGGGCTCGCGCTCGGTGGGATGGATCTCGCACTCCAGCACGATCTCCGCCCGCGCCGGGACCTCGACGTCGATCGTCTCGCACTTCACCATCTCGAGCGGCTCGCCCAGCATGGCCCCGGCCATGGCGAACTCGTCCACGTCGATGCTGGTGAACGAGAGGAACCCGAGCTCCACGGCGGGGTGCAGGCCGATGGCCACGGCCATCTCCGTGGGACGGCCGTGCTTCAGGTTCTTCTGCATGATGTAGTGCCCGTGCGCCGTCTCCGAGATCTGGATCCCGAACTTGCTCTTGCTCTTGGCCTGCAGCCGGTAGATCCCGGCGTTGCGGATGCCGGTGTCGGGATCCTTCATGATCTCGTAGCCGAGCGTGATGTACCGGCCCCGTTGCTCCTCGAAGCCTGGATCCATCTGGCCGCCGTCGAGCTCGTGGTACTTGAGCATCGGCATCTTCCAGATGTCGACCTCGTCGCCGGTGTAGATGACCTCCTTGCACGGGGCCTGGCTCTCGTCCACCGTCACCGGCTCGATCGGGTTGTCCTCGCGCCGCATGTATTCGAGGATGAAGTCGCGCGGGGTGGCGTCGATCGGCAAACCGATGGCCATGGCCAGGCGCGGGAAGCTGGCATGGAGGTTGGTGACCGCGGGCAGCTCGGCCCCCCGGATGTTGGCGAAGATCACCAGCGGGTAACGCCGATCGTTCTCCAGGCGCCACAGCGTCGCCGTGGCCTCGAAGACCGGATCGATCTCTTGCTTCACTCGGAGGATCTCGTTCGGGTAGTACTTCTCGAGGAAGCGGATGAAGGACTGGAGGTCCTTGCCCAGCTCCGCCTTCTGCTCAGGTGGCAAACTCGCCATCGCACCCCCCACTCCGCGGTGGGACCGCCTCGGGTCCCGGCCCGGATATCTTAACGTCGTAGTATTCTGCCGCACTGGAGTCGGCCGGCGCAAGTCGCCCGGGAACGAACCACCGGTTGCCGCCGGCTCCGACGTCGCCGTCCGGTAGTCGAGACCGGCCATCGGGCAGGAATCCCTACGTTCATGAACAGGTTGATGGGCTGCGGGACGGGACCTGGTGGTGTCCGACCAGGGTCAGGATCGCCCGCCGCCGGTTGCTGAGGAAGGCCTCGCCCACCCGCGGGAAGAGCCTGAGGAGGTGAACGCGGGTGTGCTGGGCGCTCGCGTACTCGGACGGATCGGATGCTCGCAAGGCGAAGAGATCGACGACCTGACCGCCGTGCAGGTCGACCACCCGGAAGGATCGGCCCGGGGGCACCTGGAGCGCCCTCCCCTCTCGGGCCGGAACGAGGATGGACTCCACCGCTCCAGCATGACCGCTGAGGCGTTCGGTCCCCGCAGTGGAGGCTCCCCACTTCCTCGGGGATGGACTCTGGGCCGAGTGGTGTCGGGTACGCTGGACCCGATGCGCCGGTAGCTCAGTTGGACAGAGCGGCTGCCTTCTAAGCAGCGGGTCGCAGGTTCGAGTCCTGCCCGGCGCGCTTCCCGAGGTGACCCGACCGGCCTTCGTCCCCTCGGCTCGTCCCCCTCCGCCGCGGAACCGTCCGTTGATACGAGGCGATGCCGATCGAGCGTGGTCTTCGCCCAAGGTCGGGTTGTTGCCGTGGCCCCCGTCTGCTCGAATGGGTCCATGCCCACCGGAACGGACGCGACGGGGACGAGCGCGACACCCGCCCCCAGCTCGAGGAAGCCCGCCCTGACGCTGCTCGCGGACGTCCCGCTCTTCTCCGGTCTGTCCCGGCCCCAGCTGGAGCGCGTGGCCGACCTGGCACAGGAGGTCGGCTACGGGGCCGGCCGGATGATCGTGAGGGCGGGGACCCCGGGGGCCGCGTTCTACGTGATCGTCTCCGGCCGGGCCAAGGTGGTGAAGGGCAAGATCGCCTCCGCACGGGGAGAGGCGGAGCTCGGACCCGGCGACTTCTTCGGCGAGTTGGCGCTCCTGGACGGTGGGCCGCGCTCGGCGTCGGTGGTGGCGGCAGCCCCGCTGTCCACCGTGAGGATCGAACGAGCCCCGTTCCGCCGGATGCTGCGCGAGGATCCGGACATCGGGCTCAAGTTGCTCGAGGCCATGGCCGTGCGGATGCGGGGCATGGTGGAGTCGCTGTAGCCGCGGCCGAACCGCCGGTCCGAGCGGCATTGGTAGCGGTGGAAGGTCGAGGCCGCCTCATCGACCTGCGGGGGCCCTCACGCACCATGGGCGGGTGAGGTACGCCATCGCTAGCCCTTCGACGGGTCGGGGGTGGACAGGACCTTCGCCGTCTGCCGGTCCCGGTAGGCGGAGAGCGCCGAGCGGACCTCGTCGTGCTTCCGGGCCAGGATCGCGGCGGCAAGGAGGGCGGCGTTCACGGCGCCGGCCCTGCCCACCGCGAGGGTACCCACCGGGATCCCCCCCGGCATCTGGACCATCGACAGGATCGAATCCAGCCCCGACAGCCTGGACTCCATCGGTACGCCGAGCACGGGGAGCAGGGTCTTCGCCGCGACCGCTCCCGGCAGCGCAGCGGCACCACCGGCGGCCGCCACGATAACCTCGAGCCCTCGATCCTCGGCCGAGCCGGCCCACTGGGCCAGCTGATCCGGCGTCCGGTGCGCCGACAGCACCTTGGCCTCGTAGGCAATGCCGAGCTCGTCGAGCGTGTCCGTCGCGTGCTTCACGGTCTCCCAGTCCGAGCTCGAACCCATGACCACCCCCACCACCGGCTCCACCTGCATCCCTCCGTTCCGTCCTCATCGGCGTCCCGCGGGGGAAGTGTAGATTCTCGGGCGGACCCGTCCTGCGCCAGGGTGCGGGTCGTACGGTCTCCAGCGGTCGACCGGGAGGAGGCATGTCCGATCG
>DASQQQ010000366.1:0-8390 GCA_035643355.1 Actinomycetota bacterium
ATCTCGTAGCCGACCTCGCCCGTCCATCCGGTCCGACCGACCACGACCGGGATCCCGTCCACCTCGGCCTCGGCGCACCGGTAGTAGCGGAGGTCGCGGACACCGTCCCCGACCAGCGCCGCGACCACGTCCTTGCTCTTCGGCCCCTGGACCTGGAGCGGAGCCACATCCGCTTCGTGGATCTCCACGTCGAGCCCTCGACCGGCCGCCACTCCGGCCACAAACAGCAGCGCGTCCGAGTCCGCCAGCGCCAGCCAGAACCGGTCCTCGGCCAGCCGCAGCAGGACGGGGTCGTTCACGATGCCGCCGCTGGCCGCGGTCAGCAGGACGTACCGGCATCGCCCCACCTCCACCTTCGTGAGGTCCCGGCACGTGACCAGGTTCGTCAGCTCGAACGCGTCCGGCCCGGAGATCTCCACGCACCGCTCGACCGCGACGTCCCAGACCGTGACGTCGGACCGCAGGGCCTCGTACTCGGTGACCGGATCGTCGTACAGGGTGGGTAGGAGCATGTGGTTGTACAGGCCCCAGCTCTTGCAGCCCGCACGCTTCGTCGCCTCGTAGTACGGCGACTTCCGGTACCAGGGCTGGACGTAGAAGGTGAAGGTCTCGGACGTCATGCGGGCCCTCCTCGGCTGTGCTCGGCTAGTTCATCGTGGGGTCATCTGGCATGAGGCGCAGCAGATCGTACGCCGGTCCCTTGCGGCGCAGCACGTCGCCCCACAGCCGTTCGGGAGTGGGGGTGAACACGTCGTCGGGCCTGGCGGGCTCGACCACCCAGGAGTCGGTCTCCAGCTCCTCCTCCAGCTGGCCCGGCCCCCACCCCGCGTAGCCGGCGAAGATCCGGGCTCGACGGATCCCCCCCACGTCCTCCAGCTCCGCCTCCTCCGGCAAGAAGCCGATGGTGCCGAGGGCCAGCACCTCGGCCCGCTCCGGTTGCTCGAAGTCCGCCACCACCACCGCCGCCTGGGGTTGGACCGGACCGCCCACGAAGAGTCGCTCACCCGGTGCCACGAGCTCGGCCAGCGGCGGCACCGCCTCGTCCACGGCGACCTCCGTGCTCCGGTTCAGCACGACCCCCACCGCCCCCTCCTCATCGTGGTGGCCAACCAGCACGACCGTACGCCGGAAGTTCGGGTCCCACAGGTCCGCCCCGGCGATCAACAGGTGCCCGCGGAGGCTCTGCACCCCACCATCATCGCATCCGGAAGGGCCGGCCTTCCCACCGGCCCCCGCGAGGGTCAGGACTTCGGGACCTCCTTGTTCGGATCCCAGAACGGGAGCGTCGCGGTCACCGCCCGCACCGAGCCATCGGGCGAGACCAGCTCGAGCTCCGTCCCCGGCTCGGCCAGCCCGATGGGGACCCAGGCGTAGCCGAGGTTCTTGCCCAGCCGGAAGGAATGGCTCGCGCTGGTCAGCCGGCCCACGACCTGGTCCTCGTGACGCACCGGCCAGGGATCCTCGAGCCACAGACGGAACGGCTCGCCGCCGATCTCGACGCCCACCAGCTTGCGGTCGACGCCCTCCTCCGCCACGCGCTGCAGGGCCGGCTTCCCGATGAAGTCCGCCGAGAACTCCACCAGCCGCTCCATCCCCGTCACGTGGAAGGGCGTGTCCTCGATCCCCATGTCGTTGCCGTAGTTGAAGATCCCGGCCTCCAGGCGACGCTGGTCGCTGGGGGCGATGGCCCGGATCGCGTAGGGCTCCCCCGCGGCCATGACCCGGTCCCACAGCTCGAGGCCTCGGGAGCCGTCCCGCAGGTAGATCTCGTACCCCACCTCGCCGGTCCATCCGGTCCTCGACACCACCACCGGGATGTCGCCGAGCTCCCCCCGCCAGCACCGGTAGTAGCGGAGGCTCGAGACCGACTCGCCGAACAGGTCCCGGATCACGTCCTTGCTCTTCGGTCCCTGGACCTGGAGCGGAGAGACGTCGGGCTCGCGGATCGCGACGTCCATGCCCGCGAACGCCTGGACCCCCTTCGCGTACAGGAGCGCGTCCGAGTCGGCGATCGAGAGCCAGAAGTGGTTCTCCTCCAGCCTGAGCAGGATCGGATCGTTCACGATGCCCCCGTCGGGGGAGATGATCGGCGCGTACTTGCACTGCAGGACCTCGCAGCGCGAGAGATCCCGGCAGGTGAGCAGCTGCGTGAACGCCGCCGCATCGGGCCCGGTGATCTCGACCTGGCGCTCCACGGCCACGTCCCAGAGGGTCACGTGCTCCAGCAGGTGCCAGTACTCCTTCTCGTCGTCGTCGTAGAGGGTGGGGATCAGCATGTGGTTGTACAGGTCCCAGCTGGTGCAGCCCGCCTCCACCGTCCGCTGCCAATACGGCGACTTGCGGTACCAGGAGGCGACGTAGAACCTGAACGAGTAGGGGTCTCTCGGCATCAGCGCTTCCCCTTCTTGGCCCGGCGACGATCCTTGCGGATCTCTCGGACGCAGTTGTAGGCGGGGATGCCGCAGACGCCCCCGCCGGCGTGGGTCGCCGAGCTGCACTGGTACAGGCCCGCGATGGGCGTTCGGTAGTCCGCGTATCCGGGGGCCGGGCGCATGTGGAAGAGCTGATCCGCGGATAGCTCCCCGTGGAAGATGTTGCCCCCGATCAGACCCCACTCGTGCTCCATGTCGTAGGGACCGATCACCTGGCGGGCCAGGATCGATCCCTTGAACCCCGGAGCGACGTCCTCGTACGCATCCACCACCCGGTCCGCGTAGGCCTCGAGCTCCTCGCGGTGGGGTTCCTGCGACCAGGTGTGCGGGACCCACTGGGTGAACAGGGAGACGACGTGCGCGCCCGGCGGCGCCAGGGACGGGTCCAGCGTGGTGGGGATCACGCCGTCGGAGAACGGGAAGGTGGCCGCCCGGCCGTGGCGGGCCTCCTCGAAGGCCGTCTCTAGCTCCTCGATCGACGGCGCGATCTCGAAGCCGCCGCTGTAGTCGGTCCACTCGGGCCGTCCCGACAGCTTCGGCAGCTTCGAGATGGCCAGGTTGATCTTCACCACTCCGGAACGGCTGGACCAGTGCTCGATGTCGTGCACGAACTCGGGGGGGAGCTCGGCACGGTCGATCTGCCGCAGGAAGGTGATCTGCGGATGGCACGCCGTGACCACGATGGGCGCCGCCAGCTCCTGCCCTCCCTCGAGCACCACCCCGGTGGCCCGGCCCCCATCCACCAGGACCCGCTCCACGCGGGCGTTCGTCCGGATCTCGGCTCCCAGGGCCCGGGCGCTCCGCTCCAACGCCTCGGCCACCGCACCCATCCCGCCCTCGGGCACGCCCCACGAGCCGAGGGTGCCGTCGCCGACGTCCCCGATCGAGTGGTGGGCCATCACGTAGCCGGTACCCGGCTCGTGCGGTCCGGCCCAGGTCCCGATCAGCCCGTTGATCGCCATGACCGCCCGGACCTCGTCGGAGATGAAGAAGCGGTCCAGGAGGTCCGATACCGACATCGTCATGAGCCGGGTCACCTCGCCGACCGTGCGGACGTTCAGGCCTCGGAGCCTCCAGGCCAGCCGCAGCTGCTCCCACAGCTCCGACGGCTTGCGCGAGCCGACCCGCGGCGGGGTGCTCATCAGCAGCGGACCCAGCACATCCGCCAGACCTCCCATCCAGGCGTCCCAGCGCTCCAGGGCGTCGGCGTCCACCTTCGAGAACCGCGCGAACTCCTCGCGGTTCCGCTTGGGGTCGTCGTACTCGATCATCACCCGACCGTCACGGAAGGGGACCACGTAGGGGCCCACCGGGTGCACCCGGTAGCCGTGCCGCTGTAGCTCCAGATCACGGATGATCGTGTCGGGCATCAGGCTCATCACGTAGGACAGCGTGGTAACGCGGAACTCGGGCAGGTCCGGCCAGGGACGGTCCGTGGCGGCCGCGCCCCCGGTCTTGTACCGCGCCTCGCACAGCGCGACGCGAGCACCGGCCATGGCCAGGTAGGCCGCGGCGACGAGCCCGTTGTGGCCGCCTCCCACCACCACGGCGTCGTACCGGTTCTCCATCAGGGATCCTCCTGAACGATGATTCAGTCATCGAACCACGCGCTGAACCGTGGTTCAACTCGGGTCCCCTGGGGCCGGTGCCCTTCCGGCAGCCGAGGGCACACGCCGTCGATCGCGACCCGAGCGGACCGCCGAGACGACCCTGGACGCGAGTGTCCCACCGATCGCTTTGAAGCGCGGGCCGGCACGTCGGGGCGGACGGACGCCCGGCACGGGGGGACCTCTGCCAGGAAGGCGGGGCATGACATCTGCACGCCCTGAACCTCGGCGGCTCAGCCGGACGTGATCGCGGGCTCCAACTCCGGCTCGGACCGTTCCGTGTCGGCGGACCGCAGCACCGGGATCACGAGCCCGGCCCCCACCATGGCCGTGATCCCGCCGATCGCGTAGGCGCCCTGCGGCCCGACCGCCCCCAGCACGGCGCCCGCCCCGGCCAGACAGACCGCGTACGAGATGGTGGAGATGGACTCTGCCGCCGCCATCACCCGACTGCGCACGGCATCGGGCGTGCGCCGCTGCTGGATCCCCTGGTCAGCCACCATCGCCACGGCGTCACCGAACCCGGAGACGAAGCCCATCACCAGGATCGGCGCGAACCACGGCGAGACCGCGATGGCCCCGGTCGAGGCGCCGATCAGCGCCATGCCGAGGATCAACGCCCTTGGCTCCTTCCCTTCGTCCAGGCGACGCCCGGCCAGGGACCCGGCCACCGAGCCGGCGCCCCAGGTGGTGATCAGCAACCCGTAGCCCAGGGAGCCGGCGTGGAAGTGCTCCACGAGAGGCACGTCGGCTACCATGACCACCCCCATGCCGCCCACCAGGGCGACCCATCCCAGCACCACCGTGCGCAGCACCCGATCGCGCACGATGAAGACGAACCCCGCCCGCATCCCACGGTGCTCGCGCGGCGCCTGATCCTGGGGCACGGAGAACCGGCCCCGGACCAGGGCCACGAGCAGTGCGGAGACCGCGAACGACAGGCCGTTCGCCGCGAACACCCACGAGGGCCCGATCACGGCCAGCAGGGCGCCGCCGGCCGCCGGCCCCACCATGATCCCGACGTTCTTGCCCAGCGAGACCATGCCGTTGGCCCAGCCCAGCTCCTTGGGCTCGACCAGGTTCGGGATCGCGGCGCCCGAGGCGGACCAGAAGGGCGTCTCCACCAGAGCGGAGCCGAAGGCCAGGCCCAGCAGCCAGGCCGGGTCATGCGCGAGGGCCATCGCCCCGAAGCAGGCCACGCCGAGCAGGTCCGAGGCGATCATCACGCGCTTGCGGTCGAAGCGGTCGCCGATCCAGCCGCCCACCGGCGCGGCGAAGCCGCTGACCCCGAAGGTGAGGAACAGGGTAGCCGACAGCCACGCGGCCGAGTGGGTCCGCTCGTACACGGTGAACATCAACGCCGTGTAGGCGGCGGCCCCGCCCGTGATCGAGATCAGCCGCGCGACGGCCAGCCGGCGGACGGCAGACCTGGGGACGGTTGGGTTCCGTGCCATGAAGCGGCTCCTTCGTGGATCAGTGGATGGACCTGCGAGGGGTGAGTCGGATGCCCGCCGGGCGGCGGGTCCCGGCGTCAGAGATCGACGCCGACGTTGGTTCCGAAGATCACCGTGAGTCGCTTCATCGCCCGGCGAGTGTAGCAGGCGTGTCCGTTGCGCAGCAGCACCGGTGCCCAGCCGAGCGCGACCGCTGGTCAGCCGGCAACCCGACCGCCGGTCGACCGACGCTCAATCGGGGAGCACGATGAAGACCGGCGGCGCCATGGCCCCCACCTGCTGCGCGATCTCGTCGATCACGTCTTGGGGGACGGGGTTGTCGAGGGTGAGCCCCATCAGGGCGGTGCCGCCCCGCGTCGGCCGTCCCACGTCCATCGTGGCGATGTTGATGTCGCGCCCCCCGAGGATGGTCCCCACCTTCCCGATGATCCCCGGTCGGTCCTCGTAGGTGAAGAACAGCATGTATGTGGCGGGGGCCATCTCGATGTCGTAGTCGAGCACCTGCAGCACGCGCTCGGCATCGCGATTGCCCACGAGCGTCCCCGCCACCGAGACCGGCCCATCGTCGGTCTCGGCACGCAGGCCGACCAGGTTCACGTAGTCCGTGGAGATGGCCGAGCGCACCTCCGAGATCGCGATCCCTCGCTCCCGCGCGATGATCGGCGCGTTCACGTAGGAGACCGGCTCGTGCACCACGCCTCGGAGCACCCCCTTGAGGACGGACAGGGTGATCACGCGGGTGTCGGCCTCGGCGATCCGCCCCAGGAACTGGCATTCGACCTTGTGCACCGCGCCACGCGCGAGGCCAGTGAGCAGGATCCCCAGCTTCTCGGCCAGCGGCAGGAAGGGCCTGACCACCTCCGCAACCTCTGTACCGGCCGAAACGTTCACCGCGTAGGGGACGAACTCACCGCGGAGCGCGAGGGAGACCATCTCCGCGACCGAGGTGCCGGCCTTGTCCTGGGCCTCGGTGGTGGAGGCCCCCAGGTGGGGCGTCACGACCACCTGGTCCAGGCAGAACAGCGGCGAGTCCGTGGTGGGCTCGGAGGCGAAGACGTCGAGCGCGGCGCCGGCCACACGTCCGTCTTCCACGGCCTTGGCCAGCGCCGCCTCGTCCACGATGCCGCCCCGGGCCGTGTTGACGAGGCGGGCGCCCTCCTTCACCAACGCCAGCTCCCGCTCGCCGATCAGCCCCTCGGTGTCCGGGGTGCGCGGGAGGTGGATCGTGATGAAGTCCGCCTGTACCAGCAGGGACTCCAGGGAGGGCATGAGCTCGATCCCCATCTCCTTGGCCCGCTCCTTCGGCACGTACGGATCGAAGGCGATGATGCGCATCCCGAAGGCCGCCGCCCGCTGCGCCACCAGCGCGCCCACGCGACCCAGGCCCACCACACCGATCGTCTTGCCCTGCAGCTCGACGCCCTGGTAGCGGGATCGCTCCCACCGGCCGGCCCTGAGCGACGCGTTGGCCTGAGGGATGTTCCTGGCCTGGGACAGGAGCAGCGCCAGGGTGTGCTCGGCGGCGGAGACGATGTTGGACTGCGGAGCGTTCACGACCATCACCCCACGCCGGGTGGCCGCCTCCACGTCCACGTTGTCAAGGCCGATCCCGGCCCGGGCCACCACCTTCAGGTTGCGGCCGGCCTCGATCACCTCGGCCGTCACCTGGGTCTGTGACCGGACCACCAGGGCGTCGTAGGGAGGGATCTGGGCCACCAGGGCGCCGGTGGCCAGGTCGGGTCGTACGTCCACCTGGAAGTCCCGGCGCAGCATGTCCAGCCCCAACGCCGACAGCCGCTCCGTGACCAGCACCCGCATGCTCGGACCCCTACTCGCCGTCCGCGAAGACGTCTTCGGCCGCCGCCACCGCCGCCCCTCGCTTGACGGGGTGACCCAGCTTGCCCAGGGTCATCTCCAGCGCCGCCAGTCCCCGGAGCATGTCCAGACGGTCGTAGTAGCCCAGGTGCCCGATCCTGAACACCTTGCCCTTGAGCGGTCCCTGCCCCGGCGCCAGGACGATGCCGAAGTCGGCCCGGATCTGAGAGCAGATCCGGTTGGCGTCGATGCCCTCGGGAGCCCGGATCGCCGTTACGGTCCACGCCTGCTCGGGATCCTCTCCGAACAGATCCAGCCCCAGGGCCCGGACACCCTGCTTCACGGCCCGGGACAACAGCTCGTGCCGGGCGGCCGCTGCCTCGGGCCCGTCCTGGTAGTACAGGCGCAACGCCGCGTGCAGGCCCTGCAGCACCGAGATGGCCGGCGTCCACGGGCTCTCGGGATCGGGCCGCGCGAAGTACTCCTTGTACAGGCTCCAGTCGAAATAGAAGCGGGGGCAGGCGGCCCGGGACTGCGCCTCCCATGCCGCCTCCGAGACGGCCACGAAGGCCAGCCCCGGAGAGGCGGACAGGGCCTTCTGCGACCCGCTCACCGCCACGTCGATCCCCCAGCCGTCGAAGTCGAACGGCACCGCACCGAGCGAGGACACCGCGTCCACGATCACCAGGGCCCCCGCGTCCTTGGCGGCGCGGGCCGCGGCCTCGACGTCGTGCACAACGCCCGTGGACGTCTCGCTGTGGGTGAGCAGCACGGCGTGCGCCGGCGCGTCGGCCAACGCCGCCGAGATGTCGGCGCCCTTGACGGTCTGCCCCCACGCGTAGTCGATGGTCCGGACCTCGAGGCCGTACGCCCGCGCGATCGCGGCCATGCGCTCCGCGAAGAACCCGGCCAACGGGACCAGGACCACGTCGCCCGGCGAGCAGCAGTTGGCGACGGCCGACTCCAGCCCTCCCGTGCCCGACGAGGTCATCACGACCACGTCGCACCGCGTCCGGTACAGGCGCTGGAGGCTCTCGGTGACCTCACGCAGCATCCGCCCGAAGCCCGGACCTCGGTGGTAG
>DASQQQ010000367.1:0-2221 GCA_035643355.1 Actinomycetota bacterium
AGCCCGTACATGGTCTTCGTCCACCGGGTGAGACCCGGTTGGGCCGAGCGCATCGCCGCGGTGGTGCACGTCGACGGCACCGCTCGCATCCAGACGGTGGATCCCGCCGACGACCCGCTGGTGGGAGGGCTGCTCCAGGCCTTCGAGCGCAAGACCGGGCTCCCGGTGCTCGTCAACACCAGCCTCAATACCGCCGGGCGGCCGATCGTCGACAGCCCCCGCGACGCCCTGGAGTGCTTCGGATCCGCACCGATCGACGCACTGGCGATCGGTCCGTTCATCGTCCGTCGTACCACCCTCTTCCGATGACCGCGACCGGTGTGGAGATCGTCATCCCGACGCTGGGCCGGCCCTCCCTGGCGCGGCTCCTCCAGGCTCTCGGGTCGGGCACTCGCCCCGATCGCATCCACCTCGTCGACGACCGCCGCAAGCCCGACCGGCCTTTGCTCCCCGGCCCTCTCCCTCTCATCCAGCCTCTCCTCTGTCTTCACCGCGGAGGCGGCCACGGACCGGCCGCGGCCCGCAACCAGGGTTGGCGCTGTGCCCGCTCCCGGTGGGTGGCGTTCCTCGACGACGACGTCATCCCGCAGGCGGGCTGGATGGCGGCCCTCATCGACGACCTGGACTCGGTGGGTGACGACGTCGCCGGAACCCAGGGACGTCTCAGGGTGCCAGCTCCCCGTGGCCGCCCGGCAACCGACTGGGAACGCAACGTCTCCCGTCTCGAGGAGGCGCGCTGGATCACTGCCGACATGGCCTTCCGCAGGGCGGCTCTGGAATCGGTGGCGGGATTCGACGAGAGCTTCGGACGCGCCTACCGGGAGGACACCGATCTCGCCCTCCGGTTGCTGGAGCGAGGCTGGCGCCTCGCCCGGGGAAGCCGCGAGGTCACCCATCCCGTGCGACCTGCCTCCCCGTGGGTGAGCGTTCGCCTGCAACGGGGGAACGCCGACGACGTCATCCTCACCGCTCGCCATGGTCGAGGCTGGCGCCAGAAGGTCGGCGAGGGCCCCGGCCGGCGACGGCGTCACCTGCTCGTCGTGGCCCTGGGCGCAACCGCCCTGGCGGTCCGGCGACGGCCGATCGCGATGCTGGCAGCCACCGGCTGGGTCGCAGGCACCACCTCGTTTGCGCTCGAGCGCATCAGACCGGGACCCCGCGATGCCGGCGAGGTGGCGAAGATGGTGGCCACCAGCATCGTGATCCCTCCCGCAGCTACCTTCCACTGGCTGCGGGGGCTGGTGACGGTTCTGCGCCACGCCCGCCTCTCGGTGTCGGCAGCCTCCGGCTGACCCGGCTCAGGCACCGACCAGCTGCAGATCGCTCTCCAAGGCGGGAGCGACCACACGGCGGTGCCCCAGCACCCGGGGCAGGCCGGCAAGCCCCCGGCGGACCCCCGCTGCCACGGCCGCATCGGACCTGCCCCGCCCGATCATCTCTCGGGTCTTTCCGACCGCCGTCGCCACCGGTCGACGAATCCAGGAGATCCACAACTCGTTGCGGGCGATCTGCCTCCGACGCGCCCACGGGTCGCGTCCCGCCGGTCGGTGATAGGCGACGAGGTCCTCCCGGTACACCAGTGGCCAGCCTGCCATCGCCAGATCGATGGCCAGCAGCTTCTCCTCCGCTCCGATCCGGAGAGGAGGCCAGAACCCGCCCACCGCCATGAATGCCTCGCGCCGGACGACCGCCGCGCAGGCAAGGAAGCCGAGAACCCGCGGACCCGGGAGGCCATCGGAGGCCAGCGGTGTCTGCCGCATCGCCTCGCAGACCGGATCCTCCCTCCCGCTCCCCGGCAGCAGGATCCGGGCGGCGGCGCCGGCCACCGTCGGGCGGCGCTCCAGGATCTCCTGTGACCGGGCCAGCGCACCCGGCTCCCACCAGGAGTCGTCATCGCTGAAGGCGACGAGTCCGGTGGGGGCGCAGGCGACTCCCACATTCCGCGCCGCGGCGCCGAGGTTGCGGTCGAGAGCGATCACGTCGACCGACGGGAAACGGTGCCTCACCGCCTCCACCGTCCCGTCGTGAGAGGCGTTGTCGACCACCACCACTGGAGGTGACTCGGGGAGAGACGTCAGCCGGCCGAGGGTGTCGAGCAGCGGCTGCCGCCGGTCCCTGGTGGCGACCACGACCGAGACGCCGGAAGGCATGGACCCCGCTGTACCCGGATCCTGTCGGTCCGACGCCGACGTTTTGCCCGATACGACTCCGGGAACAAGCA
>DASQQQ010000368.1:0-9924 GCA_035643355.1 Actinomycetota bacterium
AGCCGGGAACAGGCCGAGCGGGTCCAGTCCTGCCGGGAGCTCTGCCTCAGCTACGAGGAGGAGGGCACCACCGGGGAGCTGGACGGGCGCCTTCCGGCCGCGGAGATGGCGGTGGTGCAGGCCCGCCTGGAGCAGGTGGCATCCACCCTGCCGGTGATGCCGGGGGAGCAGGACCGCTCCTTCACACCGCCCGGTTGGCCGATGCCCTGGTGGCGGTGTGCCAGGGAGAGGGTGCCGGGAGCACCGGCACCACCATCATGGTCCCGTGGAGGCCTTGGGCTCCGGTGAGCGCTCGGCCCAGGTGGGCACCGGCGGCGTGATCGCCTCCCCCACCCTGCACCGGCTCCTCTGCAAGGCCAGGCTGCAGCTGGCGGTGCAGGACCGTACGGGCACCCCGAGCTACCTGTCCACCCCGGCCCGGGAGCCCACCGGGGCGATGCTGCGGCTGCTGCGGCACCGGGACCCTGAGTGCCGCTTCCCCGGCTGCGGGCCCGGGCCTACCTGAAGGCCCACCACATGGCCTGGGTGAGCCGGGGTGGGCCCACCACCCTTTCCCAACCTGGTGCTGATCTGCACCTTCCATCATCGCCTGGTGCACGAGTACGGGTGGGGCCTGGTCCGGGGGGACGACGGTGAGCTCCGCTGGTACCGACCCGACGGGGTCCGGTACCGAGCCGGGCCAGCTCTCGCAGCCTGAGCGAGCCCATATCTTGCCTTCCTTCCGAGCACCTATCGGGGAGCCGCATATCTCACACGGCCGATGTGTTACGATATATCACGACAAGTCGACGAGGGCATCGGCCCCCGGCGACGGGACGAGGAGGTTGCAGATGCACGAGACGCGACGGATGCGTCACGAAGGCCCACACCATCATGGCGGGCCACCGCCCTGGGTGCGGCACGGCCGGGGATCGTGGTTCGGGGGGAGCTGGGGTGGACCTCGAAGGGCCCGCCGGGGCGACGTGCGGACGGCGCTGTTGGCCCTGCTGGACGAGCGACCGATGCACGGCTACGACCTGATCCGCGAGCTCGAGGAGCGCTCGGGTGGGGCCTGGCGGCCGAGCCCCGGCTCGGTCTACCCGACCCTCCAGATGCTCGAGGAGGAGGGGCTGATCGCGGGCGAGGACCAGGACGGCAAGCGGGTGTTCTCCCTCACCGACGCCGGCCGAGCCGACCTGGCCGAGCGCCGCGAGCGCGACGACGGCTCGGCGCCCTGGGAGATCGGAGGGTTCGGAGAGGCCGTGGGGCAGCTACGAGACGCCATGTTCTCCCTGGGGGCGGCGGCCATGCAGGTGGCCCGCACCGGCACGGAATCCCAGCGCAAGAAGGCGGCCGAGGTCCTGGCCGAGGCCCGCAAGAAGCTCTACACGATGCTGGCCGAGGGCTAGGAGCCGAAGACCAGGGCCGAGGACCAGGGCCGAAGGCCAGGTGGCCGAAGGCCAGGGCCTCAAGAGGGGGGTGGCGGCCGCGTCCGTCGCGGCAGCTGCGGCCGCCACCCAGAGGGCTCTGACCCTCAGCGCACACCCGGAGGGGACCGGAGCGTGCCTTCCCTCCAATCGGTGTCCCCACGCCTCCGGTTGATGAGGTCGCTCGAAGCATCGACGGAGGTCGGGGCGGGTCTCGACCTTCGGCGGAGGCGATCGGGGGCGACCCGTGGTCACCTTCCGATGCGGCGATGGCCCGCTCTGACCACCTAGAATCGCCGTTCCACGCACGCACGGGGAAGGGGGACAGGGTCCATGCCCACGGGCATCCTCGAGCGCCTGGCCGACGGCCCGGTCTTAGGCGACGGCGGCTACCTGCTCGAGCTCGAGAAGCGCGGGTACGTCCAAGCCGGACCCTTCACGCCTGAGGTGGTGCTCGACCACCCCGAGGCGTTGGAGCAGCTTCACCGGGAGTTCCTCCGGGCCGGCGTCGACGTCTTGCAGACCATGACCTTCTACGCCAGCGACGACAAGCTTGCGACGGTCGGTCTGCAGGGCAAGGTCGACGAGATCAATCGGAACGCCGTCCGGATCGCCCGAGAGGTGGCGGCCGAGGGTGACGCCCTCGTGGCGGGGAACCTCTCGCTCACCTGGGCCTACGATCCGGCCGACGCCGCCACCGCCGATCACGTGCGCACCCTGTTCGACCGTCAGCTGCAGGACCAGCTCGACGCCGGTCCGCCCGACTTCTGGATCGGCGAGACCTTCGGCTACCTGGGCGAGGCGCTCCTGTTTGTGGAACGGGCGAAGGCGACCGGCCTGCCGGTGATGGTGACGATGTCCTTCGAGCAGCCAGAGCCGCGGGCCTACGAGGGGGATACGCCCGCCCAGTGCGCTAAGCGGCTCGCTGCCGCGGGCGCCGACATCGTGGGCGTCAACTGCCTGAACGATCCCGAGCAGCAGCTGCCCATCGCCGAAGCGATGCGGGCCGCGGTCTCCACCCACGTGGCGTCGCAGCCCGTCGCCTACCGGACCACGGCCGACAAGCCCGACTTCACCGCCTGGGAGGCGTTCCCCTACGCGCTGGACCCGCTGCAGCTCTCGCGGCAGGAGATGGCCCGGTTCGCCGGACTGGCGCGGGATGCGGGGATCGACTACATCGGCTCGTGCTGCGGCTCGGTTCAGGCGCACGTCCGAGCCATGGCCAAGGTCCTCGGCAAGCTCCCCGAGCGGGAGCGCGATTGGCGCAGCGCCGACGGCAAGGCCATGTCGGCCTACGAGTACTACGCGCACACCGAGACCGAGGTCTGAGCGTGGCCGAGCGGCGCGAGTTCGAGATCGCGGTGATCGGCCTGGGCGGGATCGGCATCGGCGCTCTCTACTGGGCCTCTCGACGGGTGGGCGGGGGAGCACTGGGGCTGGAGCGTTTCGAGCTCGGCCACGACCGCGGGGCCAGCCAGGACCACTCTCGGATCATCCGGTTGAGCTACCACACGCCCGCGTACGTCCGGTTCGCGCGGGATGCCTACGCCGCGTGGGCGGAGGTGGAAGAGGAGTCCGGTCAGCAGCTGGTCATCCGGACCGGCGGGCTCGACCTGTACCCGGAGAGCGCGCACCCGCTCATGAGCGACTACACCCGGTCGCTGGACGATGTGGGCGTGCCGTACGAGTGGATGGACGCGGGGGAGGCCATGCGGCGCTGGCCGCAGTGGCGGCTCGGCGATGATGTGCAGGTGATGTTCCAGGAAGCCTCGGGCATCGCTACCGCCGCCCGCGCGAACGCCGCTCATCGGCGGCTTGCCGAGGCCCGGGGCGCGGTGATGGTCGAGCACGCCCGGGTCACCCAGATCCAAGAGGCCGGCGGCCTGTACGAGCTCGAGACCGAGGCCGGAACGTACCGGGCCGAGCGCCTGGTGATCGCCGCCGACGCCTGGACCAACGAGCTCCTCGAGCAGCTCTGGCGTCCGATCGACCTGACGGTCACCCAGGAGCAGGTCCACTACTACGCCTCGACCGACCTCGAGGCGTTCGCGCCGGAGCGCTTCCCGATCTGGATCTGGATGGGCGAGCCTTCCTACTACGGGTTCCCGGCCTACGGGGAACCCGGCGCGAAGATCGGTTGGGACGTGGGCGGTCGCGAGGTCACCGGCGACACCCGGACGTTCGAGCCGGACCCTGCGTACGGGGCCGGGCTCGACGCCTTCATGCGCGAGCACCTGCCCGGCGGGTTCGGGCCCTACCTCGCGCAGAAGAGCTGCCTGTACACGATGACGCCGGACCGCGACTTCGTCCTGGACCTCGTGCCGGGGCACGAGCATGTCGCGCTGGGCCAGGGGGCCGCTCACGCCTTCAAGTTCGCGAGCGTCTTCGGCCGCTCGCTCGTGGAGCTCGCCTTCGACGCCAAGACCTCGTCGGACGTCTCCGCGTGGAGCATCCGGCGGGAGATCCTGACCTCGGATCGCCCCCTTCGGGACTTCCTGTTGTAGCCGGCGGTCTCTCGCCGTGCGCTCGGCGCTCGCCTTCGGGATGGCGTCCGGCGATAGGATGCGCGACATGACAACCCGCCCCAGGGACCTCTCGGCGGGTCCGGACGGACTCCTGCCTGCCGAGCGCAGGGTCCACCAGCAGCTCGGGCACCTGCCCCTGGACTTCGTGGCCATGGCGGCCGTCTCGAACCTCTTCCGGGCCTCGGTCGCGGTGCGCCGACACATGGAGCGCAAGGTCCTGGCCGAGGATCGACTGTCATGGACCTCCTTCGTGGTGTTGTGGGTGCTGTGGGTGTGGGGCGAGATGGAGTCCCGCGACCTGGCAGCCGCCGTCGGCATCAGCCGGCCCACCTCCACGGGCGTGGTGACCACGCTGGAGAAGCGGGGCTGGGCCCGCCGACGGCGGAACGCCGAGGACGGCCGCATGGTGCGGGTCAGCCTCACGGCGATGGGGGAGCGGAAGATCGCCGCCCTCTTCCCCCGCTTCAACGAGGAGGAACGGACCGTGACCGCCCGCCTGTCCCAGGAGGAGCAGGAGTCCCTTGCTGCCCTCCTCCGTTCGCTGCTCCGCACGGTGTCACCGGACGGCAGCGAACCCGGATAGCCCCTGTAGTCTGGGTCAGACTAGCTGGCGGGCGCCCGGACCGGCCCGGTGAGGTACCGCTGCACGGTCGCTCCGACCGCGGCCACCAGGTCGTCGCGAGCCGCGTCCACGATCGCCTCCAGGCCCACCATGTAGCGGGCGACGGCCAGCCCCACGATCTGGCTGCCCACCAGCGAGGCGCGGTACTCGGCATCGCCGGCGGCCGTGAACCCGGCCACCGCATCGAGGATGGCCCCGGTCACGAACCCCCGCAGCATCGTGGCCGCCCGCTCGTTGGTCAGGGCCGAGCGGATCAACGCCAGCGACTGCGACCTCGTCTCGGGACGCTCCCACACCTCGAGGACGGCGCGAACGAGCGCCGGCCCGAGCTGATCGCGGTCGACATCGCTCAGGCCCGAGAGCAGTTCGCTGGGCACGATCGGGAACCGCATCGCGATCACGAACAGCCGCTCCTTGCTCTGGAAGAAGTGGTGGACGAGCGCAGGGTCCACACCGGCCTCGGCCGCGATGGAGCGGATCGTGGCCCCCTGGTACCCATGCTCGGCGAACCGTCGGCGAGCCGCCTCGAGGATCGCCGCGCGGGTCCCGCTCTCGCCCACCCGACGACCGGTGCGACCGGTGCGACCGGCGCGACCAGTGCCACCGGTGCGAGCGGGGCCACCGGTCCGGCTCATCCCGTCCCCTGGCCGGCGAGCGTGAGCTCCAGGAAGCGCTCCTCGAGCGTGGCCGCCGCATCGTGCACCGTGGCCCGCACGTGACCGAGGGCTCCTGCCACCCGATCGGGCGGAGCGCCGGGGACCCGGAGCGTGCGGCCCACGAGAGCGGCCGGCAGTCCGGCGGCTTCGAGCGCCTCGAACGCCTCGGCCCAGCGTTCCGTCTCCACCACCGAGACCCGTGCGTCGCCGACGATGTGCGACATGGTCCCCTCGGCCACCACCCGACCCGCCGCCATGACCACCAGGCGGTCGCACTCCTCGGCCTCGTCCATGTGATGCGTCGTCACGAGGACCCCGGCGCCGCCCTCGGCCGCCCCGCGGACCGTCTCCCACAGCCGGGCCCGGGCCAGCGGACCTACCCCCGAGGTGGGCTCGTCGAGCACCAGCAGATCGGGGCCGTGCGCCAACGCTTGCAGGAACGCCACCTGGCGTTGGACCCCGAGGGGCAGGCCCCCCACCGGGACTCGCGACAGGGGCTCGAGCGCGGGGGGGAGCGTGGCCGGTGCCGCCCCGAACGCCGCCTGGGAGAAGGCCAGGTTCTCCTGTGGCGTGAGGTCGTCGTACAGCCCGAGCCCCTGAGGGACGTAGCCGATGCGGCGTCGGGTGCCCCGCGAGGGCGGCGACCCGAACAGCCCGACCGATCCTTCCGTGGGCGGCAGCAGCCCCAACAGGAGCCGGATCAAGGTGGTCTTGCCGGCACCGTTCGCGCCGAGCAGCCCGACCACCTCCCCCGGCCCGACCGACAGATCCACCCGATCCACGGCGACCAATGAGCCGAACCGTCGAGTGACGTCCAGGGTCCGGGCGAGCGTGCTCATGGGATCCCCCCTCCGGGATGGGCCGACGCGAGCTCGCGGACCAGCGCGGCGACCGTGACGGCGTCCTGCAGGTCGGGGCGGGCGACCTGGGCTCCGCTCGGCGCCGCGTCCTCCCCCGGCGACCACACCCGCCAGGACGCCCCGCGGCGCCAGGCGCGGATCCCGGCCTCACCGTCCGGGCGGGTGGCCGCGGTCCGGATCACGCCGGGCAGGGCCTCGGCGATGCGGTCGGGGGTCCCCTCGGCCAGGACCGCACCGGCGTCCAGGGCCAGCACCCACGAGGCCCGCTCCGCTTCGTCCAGGTACGCGCTGGACAGGACCACCGCGGCGCCCTCGGCGGCCCCCCTGGCGATGAGCCACCACAGGTCGGCCCGGCTGACGGGGTCCACCCCCGTGGTCGGCTCGTCCAGCACCAGCAGGTCCGGTCGGTGGATCATGGCGCGGATCACGCCGAGCTTCTGCCGCATCCCGCCCGACAGATGGCCGGCCAGCCGATCCCGGGCCTCGGCCAGGTCGGTGCGCTCCAGGAGCTCGGTCACCCGTTGGCGTGCCGCGGCCATCGGCACGCCGTACGCGCGAGCCGCGAAGTCCAGGTTCTCCTCCACGCTGAGATCCGGGTAGGTGCCGGAGGTCGAGGACACGTACCCGATCCGGCGCACCTCGGGCCGGCGGACCGTGCCCGAGTCCGGGCGCAGCGCGCCGGCCAGGCAGCGCAGGAGCGTGGTCTTGCCGGCTCCGTCCCCGCCCACCACGGCGGTCACGCCGCCGTTCGCTGCCTCCAGGGTGACGTCGCGGAGCGCGACGCGTTCACCGGATCGGACGGTGAGGTTCTCCACGCCCCAGCTCACGTGGAGACCCCCTCGAGCGCCGGCTCGGCCCCCCGGTGCCGCCGGCTCTGCGCGGGCGCCAGGGACCGACGGAAGCGCAGGGTGGCCAGGCCGAACACGACCACCCCGATGATCGCCAGGTAGAGGAAGGGAGCCCACAGGGCGGTGATCGAAGCGCCCCGGAGCATCACGCCCCGAGCGATCTGGATGAAGTAGGTGAGCGGCAGCACGTAGCCGATCCACCGGACCCCGGTGGCCATGGAGGACAGCGGGAAGATCAGACCGGAGAGCATCACCTGCGGCAGGAGGGTCATCAGGGCGAGCTGGATGGCCTGGCCCTGGTTCTCGGAGACGCTGGAGATCAGGACGCCGATCCCCAGCGTGACGAACAGGAACAGGAGGGCTCCCAGGGTCAGGACCAGGACCGAGCCCCGGAACGGAACGTCGAACAGCCAGATCCCGGCCACCACGATCACGATCATGTCGACCGCGGCCACGGCGAAGTACGGGGCGATCTTGCCCAGGAACACGTCCGAGGGTCGGAACGGCATCACCGCGAGCTGCTCCAGGGTCCCGGCCTGCCGCTCGCGCACCACGCCCAGGCTGGTGATCACCGTGCCGACGAAGAGCAGGATCATGGCGGCCAGGCCGGGGACCATGATCGCGGCCGTCTCGAGCCTGGGGTTGAACAGGACCTGCACGCTCGTCGAGACGCCGCTGGCGGTCCGTTCGGCCAGCGTGCTCAGCGAGGCTCGAGCGGCCCTGGCGATGAACAGCTCGGAGCCGTCCAGGAGGACCGTCACGCCGGAGGACCCGGTGACGATCGCCACGGGCACGTCACCGTCGCGGAGCGCCGCCACCGCCTCGGCGCGGCCGGCGGCGGGATCGGTGGTTCGGACCTCGAAGGGGGCGGGAAGCGCATCGGCCACGCGCGCCGCCTGGGGACCGACCACGTCCACGGAGATGCGCTGCACGTCGAACCTCGCGGCGTAGCCGAACACCACCAGCATCAGGATCGGCAGGAAGATCATCATCGCCAGCGTCCGCCGGTCGCGCCGCAGCTGGCGGAACTCCTTCACGATCATCGCCCACATGATGGATCCCCCTTGCCCCACCGCTCGGGGCCTCGGCTCGCCCGCACGGAGGAATTCTACACACGTTGAATTCCGGAGGGCGAGTCAGGGATCGGGTGCCGCCGCCAGGGCGCCCTCCACGTCATCGCGCCGGATCTCGCCGATCAGCTCACCGCTCGAGGTGGTCACCGCTCCACGGGGGAAGTCGTGCTCGTCCATGAAGTGGGCCATCTCCCGGAGCGAGACGTTCGGCCGGAAGGTGCTGGGACCCGGGAGCATGACCTCACCGGCGGCGCGCTCCGGGTCGGCCTCCAGCTCCTTCCCCACCCGGAGCTGCCCCTGGACGATCCGCCGTTCGGTCACCACCAGGCAGCGGTCGAAGATGGTCCCCTCCACCCGTGAGCGGGCCGCGGCGACGGTCTCGTGGGGCAGGCAGGTCGGCACGTCCCGCCGGGCGATCCCCCCGATCCGGGGCAGCGAGGTCACCTCGCCTTCCGAGGGCAGCCCGGCGGCGAACCAGTCCTGCTTGCCCGGCCAGTAGTCGTAGACCTCGGAGAACCCGAGCGCTTCGAGCCGCCACGCGGCCCGTGGGCTCATGTCTCAGGAGTAGTCGTCGCAGTAGACGATCACCGGAGCGTCGGTCCGCAGTCGCTCCCGAGCTTCGCGGTCGATCCGGCGGAGCGGGATGTTGATCGCGCCCGGCAGGTGGCTCTCCTCGAACTCTTCCCGCCCGAGCACGTCGACCAGCTGCGCCCCTCGATCGATCAGTTCTCGCACCCGGTCTCGCTGGATGAAGGTCGGCATCGTGCTCGTACCTTTCCGGTGACCGCTCTCGGCTAACCGAAGTGCTCGTTACCCTTCCGGTTGCGGATCTCGGCGAACCGGAGTGAGATGGCGTCTCCTTGGCGGTGGCCGCCGAGGCCAGGCGCGAGGAGACCTATGGTGTGCTTGGTGACGCATCTGTTCGACCTGGCTGACCGGTTCTACCGCGGGGGCATGGAGCGGGCCCTCTTCCTGCGGGCCGAGCGAGGTCCCGACGGCCGTGGGACGTTCTGCCTGGTCCGCGGCGAGCCCCTGCCCACCGCCTTCGGCCAGGATGCCTACCGACGGGTGTTCGGCTCGAAGGTGGGGACGCCTTCGCCCTCGTACAGCGCGGAGCGATGACGGAACCGGCGGTGGGCACCAGCTCTACCAGAGCCTCTACCAGGACCCGAGCGGTCCGATTCGTGCTGCTGGTCGGCGTGATGAGCCTGTTCGCCGACTTCACCTACGAGGGCTCCCGCAGCATCGTGGGCCAGTACCTGGGCACGCTCGGAGCCGGTGCCCTCGCGGTCGCCGTAGTGTCCGGGTTCGGGGAGCTGCTCGGGTACGGGCTGCGGCTGGTGTCCGGTCGGGCGGCCGATCGCACCGGCCGGTACTGGCCGATCACCATCGGCGGCTACGTGCTCCAGATGTCGGTGGTGCCGCTGCTGGCGCTGGCGGGGAGCTGGCCACTGGCCGCCGCCCTGGTGATCCTGGAGCGGGTGGGCAAGGCCACCCGGAACCCGCCGCGCGACGCGATGCTCTCCCACGCGGCGGGTGAGATGGGCTACGGGTGGGGGTTCGGGGTGCACGAGGCCCTCGATCAGCTGGGGGCCGTGTTCGGCCCGCTGCTGGTGGCGCTGATCCTGGCCGTCGGTCACCACGACTACCGGCTGGCCTTCGCCTCGCTGGCGATCCCGGCGCTCATCATGCTCTCGCTGCTGGGCGTGGCCAGGATGCTGTACCCGCGACCCCAGGACCTGGAGGCGGGCCCCGGCCGGGTGAGCGGCGAGGGCCTGCCGCGCGTGTTCTGGGTGTACCTGGCCGGGGCGGCCCTGGTGGGTGCCGGGTTCGCCGACTTCCCGCTGATCGCGTTCCACTTCCAGAGCGCCCGTACGGTGAGCACCACCGAGATCCCGCTGCTGTACGCGGCCGCGATGGCCGTGGACGGCGTG
>DASQQQ010000369.1:0-2276 GCA_035643355.1 Actinomycetota bacterium
GCCAGCAGGATGGTGTCCCGGCGGGAGCACGCCACCCACAGGGGCGGGTGGGGCTTCTGCACCGGCTTGGGCACGACGTTGCGGGGCGGCATCTTCACGAACGTGCCGTCGACGCCGGTGAACGGTGCTTCGGTGAGGCACCGCACGGCGACCTCGAGGCCCTCCTGCCACATCTCCCGCTTGAGCGCCGGGTCGATGTTGAACCCGCCCAGCTCCGCCTCCGACGACGACTCGCCGGTGCCGAACTCCACCCGCCCTCCCGACACGAGGTCGAGCATGGCGATGCGCTCGGCGACCCGGGCCGGGTGGTTGAACGGCGGCGGCGTCTGCACGATGCCGTGGCCCAGCCGGATGTTCCGGGTGCGCTGGCTGCACGCCGCCAGGAAGACCTCGGGGGCGCTCGAGTGCGAGTACTCCTCGAGGAAGTGGTGCTCCACCTCCCACACGTACTCGATGCCGAGACGGTCGGCGAGCTCGACCTGATCGAGCGCGTCCTGGATCAGCTGCAGCTCGTCGCCCTCGTCCCAGGGCCGGGGCAGCTGGTGCTCGTAGAAGATGCCGAAACGCACGGGTCCTCCTGTCAGGGGTGGATCGGAGCTGGATCAGGGATGGTCAGTAGCCGGTGACCTCGCCGGTGGCGGTCCACGTTCCGTCGGCCTTGGGCTGGATGCTGCCGAGGTGGTGGAACTCGGCGAGGACATCCTTCCCCCGGGGGTTGCCGTCGAGCGCGTGCTCGATCTCGCGGAGCGTCACCTGGAGGTTCTGCTCCCGCCGGGCGCCGAGTGACTCGGCCACCGCGTGGTCCCACACCCGGCCGATCATGTCGGCGCCCGGGTACTTCCGGCCAGACGCGCCCACGAAGGTGCGATCACGCATCTCCGACAGCACGGTCTTCAGGTATTCGACGTGGGGCGTCTCGTCGGCCCGGATGTACGAGACCAGCCGGGCCGCCTGCCCCTCGCCGGCCACCAGATCGATGTCGGACAGCACCTCCTCGGCCCAGGCGAACGTGTGGAAGGCCGAGATCTCGATGAGCAGCAGGCGGGCCATCCGGTGGATCAGCAACTCCAGGTCGTGGTCGATGTCGTCGGGAAGGAGCCGCGGCGGGGCCGGGGGTGGGCCGGAGGCGCCGCCCGGTTGCCGGAGCCCCATGCGCTCCAGCATCCGGTTGGTCTCGTCCTCCGTGGGCGGGTTCTCGAAGGCGACGTCGCGGGCGGCGAACCACATCTGCTGGTGGCCACCTTCGTCCTCGTAGCCGGCCTCGTCGCGGGCATGGGCCTCGTACAGGCCGCGATCGAGGTGTGTCATGGCCGTGCCCCGCACGTCCTCGTCGAAGCAGCGGTCGAGGTCGGGCACGGTCGAGTAGCGGATCATCGAACCGAAGCCTTCCACGGTGCCGACCCGGGTCAGCGTGGTGCTGATCGGCTGGGGTACGCCCTCCCGGATGAGGAACTTCGCCTGGGCGACGTTGGGGTAGTGCTCCGGCCAGCGATCGAGCGGGATGTCGAGCAGGGGAGTGCCGAACTGCTCGGACCGCAGCTCCTGCCAGGCCCGGATGGCCGGCACCCGGTTGAGCGTGCGGGGCGACACGTACGTGCCGCTCTCGGCGAAGCCACCATGGCAGCGGACCCCGCCGGCGATCAACGGCTCCGTGATCGGGTGCGTCTGCAGCAGCTCGTGCTCGGTGAACTCGGTCTGGAGCGTGGTCACCGGACAAGTGTAAACTGCGGAGTATACACCCGACAAGAGCCACGGAAGGGAAAATGAGGCCGTGAGCACCGCACCCCGCCAGCTGCTTGGTCGGGCGGAGCGCTACGAGTCCATCGTGAAGGGCGCGGCGCAGGCCTTCGCCCGGTCGGGGTTCGCGGCTACCTCGATGGAGGACGTGGCGGCGGCGGCCGGCATCACCAAGCTCATCGTGTACCGGCACTTCGACTCCAAGGAGGAGCTCTACCGGGCCGTGCTCGAGCGGGTCTCCGACCGGCTGGCCGAGGAGTTCCTGGGGCACCTCAACCGGGGTGAGCGCACCGGCGTGGGCGTGCGGTCGCTGCTCACGGTCGCCCGGGAGGACCCCGACGGGTTCGTGCTCCTGTTCCGGCACGCGTCCCGCGAACCCCAGTTCGCCGACTACGCGCGCGAGCACACCGAGCGGGCCGTGCACGCTGCCCGGGTCTGGCTCGAGACCGTGTTCGACGACGCCGTGCTGGCCGAGTGGGCGGCCCAGGCGGTCGTGGGAATGAACGTCGAGGCGGTGCTCGCCTGGCTCGAGCACGGTG
>DASQQQ010000370.1:0-2016 GCA_035643355.1 Actinomycetota bacterium
GAGCCGGCAAGCGTGTTCCGGATCGCTCCGACGACCACGCTGGTGAGCAACCTGCTCGCCGACTGGCTCCAGAACGGCGTCGGCGCGAGCAAGTTCATCCACGTGTACGAGGCGAGCGACTACGGCCTGTACCAGGCCGATAGCTACAAGGCGCTGCTGGAGGGCACCCCGATCGAGCTGGTGCAGGTCCAGGTGGAGCTGAACCAGCCCGACTACTCGGCGGTGCTGAGCCGGCTGGCCCAGGAGCACGGCGACGCGGACGTGGTGCTGCTGGACGTCACCGGGGAATCGGGCTACACGACTGTCCAGAACTCCTTCGACGTGGGACTGCTCGGGCCGGACAGCGGCGCCATCTGTTTCGCGAGCCAGGAGGCCCAGAACGACAAGGCGTGGTGGAGGGTGGTCCCCGACGGGGTGGGCTGCGTCTTCACCTTCGTCGGCCCCCCGCCCTCGGCCTACAACGAGCACACCAGCTCGGTGGCCGATCGCTACCGGGAGGAGTTCGACGGGGAGCCCAACGTGTGGACGTTCGAGGCCTACGACTCGGTGCGGCTGGTGGCCGACGCGATCGAACGAGCCGGATCGACCGAGCCGGAGGCGGTCGTCCAAGCCCTGGAGACCACCACGTTCGAGGGCGCGCAGGGCGCGTACTCGTTCCCGTACGGCTCGCAGAACCCGCTGCCTGCTGACCAGCCGACCTGGATGTGGCATCAGTGGCCCGACCCGACCGTGCAGTACCTGGAGTACACGGCCCCCGGCCAGCCGCTGGAGGAGGCCGCGATCGTGTGGCCTGCCTCCAAGCAGACCGACGGCGTCGCCTACGTGGATGTGAGTGGCTAGGCTGAGTCCGCCGGGTGCGGGCAGCGCCGGCACCCCCGCACCGGGGAGGGATCGCTCATGGCGCCCGTCCTCGCCTGGCTGCTGATCGCCGGCCCCGTGTGGGCGCTGGCGGGATCGGTAGCTCTCCCGCGCCGCTACCGCGCGCGTGCGCTCGATGCCGGCCTGGCTCGGCTGTCCGGCGGGCTGATCGGCGCGGCGGCCGGGCTCCCGGGCCTCGCCCTCTTCTACCGGCGCACCCCGGAGCTCCGCCGCTGGCGCGACGTTGGGGGCCCGGCCCTCCTGCTCGCTGCCGAGCTCGCGTTGCTGTTCCGGGCCGCCTTCCCCTCGAACGTGTGCGTGACCGGCCCGCTGTACGCGCTGGATCAGGCCCAGAACGGGGCGTCGGTGGGGATGGTGTACGCGACGATCGCCGTCGGGTTGACCATCATCTTCTCGGTCCAGGGGATCGTCAGCTTCGCCCATGGACAGTTCTTCATGTTCGGCGGGGTCCTGGCCTACCTGCTGGTCAGCGAGGTGTGGGAAGCCAACCCCGTCTACGCCATCCCCATCGCCGGGGCCGCCGCGCTCCTCCTCGGTGCCGCGTTCGAGCGCACCTTGCTGGCGCCGATGCACGCTGGGCGCGTGGAGCGGGTGGTCGAGTACGCGATCTTGGTCACCTTCGGCTTCGGGATGTTCCTGCAGTACTCCCTGGTGGGCCTGATGGGCAGCCCCCGGGGGATCAAGAGCCCCCGCTACACCGACCTGCCCATCGCCGGGATCGACACCCCGGCCTTCGATCTGGGTCCGCTGCGGGTGCGCACCGACTTCCTGATCGCGGGCCTGATCGGGCTCGTGCTGATCCTCGGTCTGCAGTGGTTCCTCCAACAGTCGTGGACGGGCATGAGCCTGCGGGCGGTCTCGATGAATCGGGACGCCGCGGCGGCGGTGGGGATCAACGCGGGGAGGGCGTTCACAATCGCGTTCGCGATCGGGACGATGCTGGCCGGGATGGCCGGCGCGGCCCTGGTCCCAGCGCTCAGCTTCGCCGTCCCCCAGATCGCCGGGCAGGCGGCGCTCCGCTCTTACGTGGTGATCGTGCTGGGCGGGCTTGGCTCGATCCCCGGCGCCCTGCTGGGCGGCCTGTTCATCGGCGTGGTGGAGGCGCTGGGGGCGGCCTGCTTCCCCGACCCGAGCCGG
>DASQQQ010000371.1:0-20677 GCA_035643355.1 Actinomycetota bacterium
CCGGCCGACGTGCTTCGGTACCTGTAGATGCGTTTCGGCCTGGCGCTGCCGCACTACGACTTCTCCCTCCCCTCGGGCGACCCCATCTCGTTCGCCCGGATGGTGCAGTTCGCCCGACTGGCGGATCGCGTCGGGTTCGACTCGGTGTGGATCTCGGACCACTTCTTCTACTCGCTGGCCCGGTACGGGGGCCCGCCCGACCTGCAGGGGTCGCTGGAGCCGCTCACGGCGCTGGCCGGCCTGGCCCCGCTGACCGACCGGGTGCGCCTGGGCACGCTCGTGCTGTGTGCGCCGTTCCGCCATCCCGCGGTCCTGGCCAAGAGCGTGACCGCGATCGACCAGCTCTCGGGCGGCCGGTTCGACCTGGGGATCGGTGCGGGATGGTACGAGGAGGAGTTCCGGGCGTTCGGCTACGAGTACGGGTCGGTGGGGGAGCGGTTCCGGATCCTGGAGGAGACGGTCGAGATCCTGGACCGACTCCTGCCCGGCGGGCCGGTGGACGTGGATGGCGGCCGGTACACGCTCCGTCGGGCGTACAACCGACCGCTGCCCGCCCAGCGGCCCCGTCCGCCGATCTGGATCGGGGCCAAGGGCGGCGACCGTGCGCTCCGGCTGGCGGCCCGCCATGCCGACGGCTGGAACAGCGTATGGCGATGGTCGCCCGAGGATTACGCGCGGAAGGTGGCTCGGGCGCACGAGATCTGCGAGCGCGAGGGGCGCGACCCGGCCACGTTCCGGCTCTCGCTGGGTCTCTACACGCTCGTCGGCGAGAACCGCGACGACCTGGTGGCCAGGTTCCGGGCGATGCAGCGATGGATGCCGGGAGGTGCTCTCGACGGCGAGCTGCTGGACGCGTTCATGGTGGATACCCTCACCGGGACGCCGGAGCAGGTGGTGGAGCGGTTGGCGGCCTTCGCCGAGCTGGGGGTGGAGGAGCTGATCGTGTCGCCCGCGCCGATCCCCTTCGCCGTTCCCGACCCGACGATCCTCGAGCTGTTCGCCGAGACGGTGATCCCCAGGGCCAAGGACCTGTAGGGGGTGGAGTACCTTGAGGCGGCCCTGGCGGTCCTCCGGGAGGAGGGGGAGCCCCTGCACTGGACCGTGATCCAGGATCTGGCCCTCCGTCGGGGGTACCTGGACCCGTTCACCCAGCGCGACATCCGCAAGCACCTGGTGGCGGCGCTGGCCGCGGCCGCCCGCGATGGTCTGCTGGCCAAGGAGGGGACCGGCGTCTATCGGCTCCCCTGAGGGACCTGCGGGGCCCTAACGACGGTAGGCGATCCGGGAGAACTGCTCCAGCTTCTCGAACCGGTGGCGGGCCTCGATGTATCGGACGGTCCCGGAGCGGGAGCGCATCACCAGCGAGTAGGTGGTGGCGCTGTCGTGGTCGTAGCTCACCCCGCGCAGGAGCGAACCGTCGGTGATCCCGGTGGCCGCGAAGAACACGTCCTTGCCGGTGACCAGGTCGTCGGTGGACAGGATCCGGTCCAGGTCGAAGCCCTCGTCCACCAGCCGGTTCCGCTCGTCGTCGTTGCGAGGGTACAGGCGTCCCTGCATCGCGCCGCCCAGGCACTTCAGGGCGGCGGCGGCGATGACGCCCTCGGGGGTCCCCCCGATCCCGATCAACAGGTCGATCCCCGAGCGCTCCGTGCTGGCCGCGGCGATGGCCCCGGCCACGTCACCGTCCGTGATGAGGTAGACCCGGGCTCCGACCTCCCGCAGACGCCGGATCACGGCCGCGTGCCGGTCGCGGTCCAGGACCACCACGCCGATCTCCTCGGGGCGCTCCCCCTTGGCCTTCGCCACCCGGCGGACGTTCTCCTCGGGCGGTGCGGTGACATCGATCGCATCGGCGGCCTCGGGACCGGTGGCCACCTTCTCCATGTACACCGCGGCTCCCGGGAAGAACATCGAGCTCCGCTCGGCGAGCGCGATCACCGCGAGGGCGTTCGGTTGACCGCCGGCGGTGAGGCGGGTGCCGTCGATCGGATCCACCGCCACATCCACCGCGGGGCCGGTGCCGTTGCCCACGGACTCACCGTTGAAGAGCATCGGGGCCTCGTCCTTCTCGCCCTCTCCGATCACCACCGTCCCGTCCATCGACACGCTGTCGATCATCAGACGCATCGCGTCGACCGCGGCCTGGTCCGCGGCTTCCTTGTCTCCCCGTCCGATCCAGCGGCCGGCGGCCAGCGCGGCGGCTTCGGTGACGCGCACGAGCTCCATGGCGAGGTTGCGATCGGGTCGATCCTGGGCGCTCATAGACGGCTTCCTCCGTGAGGTTCAGGGGCCCCGGCCTCTGGGGAGGCCGTTCCGGCCATCGTACGCCGGTCGCTCCCGGCCCGCCCGGCCGGCGGAGCGCCGGGGCGCGCGATCGCTAGCGGGGCTCGGGGAGCAGGCCCTGGTCTCGGAACCACGCCACGGTTCGGGCCAGCGTCGTGGGCAGCGGGGTGTAGGCGAGCCCGAGCTCGCGCACGGCCCGCGAGCCGTCGTACCGATGTCCGTGGGCGGCCGAGCGCGCCAGCTCAGCGCAGATCGGCCCCCGCCCCGTGAGGGCGACCCAGGCGTCCCCCAACCGGCCACCGACCCGCGTCATCGCCTCGGGGAGGCCCCGGGAACGCAGCCTGCGCCCCAGCACCTCCTCGAGCACGGCGAGCAGGTCAGGGGTAGAGAGGCTGGCTCCGCACAGCAGGTACCTGCGGCCGGGGAGGCCCTGCTCGGCGGCCAGCCGGTGCCCGGCCGCGCAGTCCTCGACGTCCACCAGACCCAGCCACGTCTGGATCACGGGGACGGATCGCCGCCGTGCCGCCAGCAGCAACAGTCGCGCCGACCCCTCGGCCCGACCGGGACCCTGGACCGACGCCGGGTTCACCACCACCACCTCCACGCCCAGGGACGTGCCGAGCTCGAGGGCCACCTCCTCGGCCTCGTGCTTCGTCCGCTCGTAGGCGGTGAGGTACCAACCCCGGTGCGGCGTGTCCTCGTTCCCCACCTCGCCGGCACGCTCCCCGATCGTGGCCGCCGATGACGTCAGGACCAGGCGGCGCACCCCCGCACGCGCCGCCGCCGCCACGACGTTCCTGGTCCCCTCCACGTTCACCCTGACCATCGCCGATGGATCTCGGCGACACGTCCGGACCAGTGCAGCAACGTGGAACACCAGCTCACACCCGGCCATGGCGTGGGACAGAGCGGCCGGCTCCAGCACGTCCCCGCGGATCGGCTCGGCGCCGGCCGCGGCCAGATCCACATCGGATCGTCCGCTCCTGGAGAGTGCGGCCACCTCCAGGCCATGGTCGAGCAGGTGGTGCACCAGCGCCGCACCCACGAACCCAGAGCCGCCCGTGACGAAGGCGCGAGCCCAGGGCATGCCGCTACGAGCGCCGGCTGGGCGACAGGCTGCCCGAGAACCTGGCCAGGTACTCGACCGCGGACACCACGGTCACCGCCGCTGCCACCAGCATGACCCACTGATCCAGGAACAGCGGTCCCAGCTCGGGCGGGATCCGCAGGATCGCCAGGAAGATCGCCAGGAACTGGGCGTTGGCCTTCAGCTTGCCCCAGATCGACGGTCGCATCACCGTGCCGTCGGCCGCCACCACGCCACGCAGCCCCAGGATCAGGAGCTCCCGGCCGATGATGATGGCGGCGATCCAGGGCGAAGCCCGCCCTATCTGCACCAGCGCCACCAGGACGCCGGAGACGAGCAGCTTGTCGGCCGTGGTGTCCAGGAAGCTGCCGAGGGTGGTGGTGGCGCCCCACCGCCTGGCCAGGTAGCCGTCGAAGAAGTCGGTGGCCGCCGCGAAGGCGAACAGCCCGGCCGCCACTCCGTACGCACGCCGGAACGGATCGTCCAGCACGAGCCACATCACCACCGGGACCAGGAGCACCCGGACGTACGTGAGCCGGCGGAGGAGCGACGCCGCTTTCGCCACCCGTTCGTTCACGGCCGGCACACCCTAGCAGCGGCCTCAGGGGCGCGCCGAGAGGGCCCGCACCTCGGCGGCGGAGGTACGGCTCAGGGCCTCGCGTGCCAGCGCCCGCGCTTCCTCGAGGGTGAGCTCCCGGACCGCCCGTTTCACCCGGGGGACCGCCGGCGGGCTGGCGGACAGCTCGGTCACCCCGAGACCCACCAGGATGGGCACGGCCACGGGGTCGCCGGCGAGCTCGCCGCACACGCCCACCATGCGTTCCTGCGGGGCCGCGCCCTCCACCGTCATGGCGATCAGCTTCAGCACGGCGGGGTGCAGGCCATCGGCGAGCTCGGCCACGTGCTCGTTGCCGCGCTCCGCGGCCAACGCGTACTGCGTGAGGTCGTTCGTGCCGATCGAGAAGAAGTCCACCTCGTCGGCGAAGGAACCGGCCTGCAGGGCCGCGGCGGGGACCTCCACCATGACCCCTACCGGGATGCGCTCCGGCGTGGCCCCGCCGGACGCCCGTACCCCGTCCCCCGCCTGCCGGAGCAGTTCCTTGGCGGACCTGAGCTCCTGGAGCGTCGTCACCATGGGGAACATCACGAAGATCGGATGGTCGGCGGCCGTGCGCACCAATGCCCGGAGCTGGGTCAGCAGGATCTCGGGTCTGGCCAGGCCCAGGCGGAGCCCGCGGACCCCCAGGAACGGGTTGGCCTCCTGGGCCATCGGCACGTAGGGCAGCGGCTTGTCGCCGCCCACGTCGAGGGTCCGCACGATCACCGGTCGGCCCCCGAGGGCCTCGGCCACGGCCCGGTACGCCTGCTCCTGCTCCTCCTCCGAGGGCATCGTGGTCCGCCCCAGGAACAGGAACTCGGTCCGCAGCAGACCGACCCCCTCCGCGCCGGCCTGCGCCGCGGCCACCGCGTCGTCGGGTCGTCCCACGTTGGCCACGACCTCGATGCGGGTGCCGTCGCGGGTCACCGCGGGCCGGGCGGCCTCGAGGCGGGCCTGTGCCTCCAGCGCGCGGAAGCGCTTGCCCCGGGTCCGCGCCTGCGAGATCTCGGCCGGGGTCGGCTCGGGCGCGAGGGTTCCGGCGTCGCCGTCCACGACCACCGTGACCCCCTCCTCGATCTGCAGCACCGTCGCTCCCAGGCCCACCGCGGCGGGGATCCCCAGGGACCTGGCCAGGACGGCGGTGTGGGACGTGGGACCGCCGTACGCGGTGCCGATGCCCAGGACCGACGCCGGGTCCAGCCCCGCGGTGTCCGAAGGGGTGAGATCGGGCGCCAGTAGCACCCCGGGCCCCGACAGGACCGGCGGCCCCGGGGTGACGTCGACCAGATGACTCAGCACCTGCCGTCCCACCGCCTCCAGGTCCGCCGCGCGGGCGCGCAGGTAGGGATCGTCCAGCTCCCGCCAGCCGGCGGCGGCGGCCCGGACGCTGTCCCACCAGGCCCGAGCCGGGTTCGTGCCCTGCTCCAGCACCGCCGTACGGACCGGCGCGAGCAGGTCCTCGTCCTGCAGGAACAACGCATGGGCCTCGAAGATCGCGGCGCTCTGATCGCCGGCCCGGGATGCCACGGAGGCCCGGGTCCGCTCGAGCTCGGTCCGGACCTCACCCAGCGCATCCTCGAACCTCGACCAGGCCCGCTCCCGGTCCACGACCGGATCCGAGGGGATCGGGATCTCTGGGGGCCGGAAATGGCGCGCCGGACCGACCGCCACCCCCGGGGAGGCAGCGGTGCCGGCGATCGCCCCCTCCCCGACCGGGGGAGGCGGGGTCGCGGCGGTGACCGGCGGTTCCGGTTCGTCCCCGAACCGCTGCTCTGCCAGCTCGCGGAGGGCATCGACCGCCTCGGCCGCCTGCGGACCAACGGCACGGACGCCGATCCGATGGCCCTGGAGGACGCCCAGCGTGGCGACCTGGTTCAGGCTCCTCGCGCTGGCCGGACCGCGCCCGGTGGTGAGGTTGGTCACCCGCACGTCGGCGTCGAAGGAGGAGGCCGTCTGGACGAAGCGGGCCGCGGGGCGAGCGTGAAGCCCGAGCGGGTTCTCCACGGCGAGCTCCGCGGTCGCGGATGGTCCCTGGGCGGTCGGCTCCGGCGCCGGAGCGATCGCCTCCTCCGCCCGGGGAGTACCCCCGAGATGCGCGATCTTCGCGGCCAAGGCCCCGCGTGCCTCGTCGGCCACCTCGCCCAGCGGACGGTCCAGCCGGGCCGCCACGGCCGCCGCCACCGCGCCCTCCACGAACGGGGCCTCGCACAGGAGGATCCGCTCTCGCCGCTCGGTCGGCAGCATCTCGATCGCCATCTCCGCCGACAGCAGCGCGCTGCCCAGGTCCATCAGCACGAGCACCCCGTCCTGGGACCAGGCTCGTTCGATGGCCTGCTGGACCAGGACCGCGTCCGTGCCGATCGGATGATCGGGCAGGTCGAGCCCTCCGACCGGCTCCAGGTGGATGTCTGGGCCACCCATCTCCCTGGCCAGCTCGGCCGCGCCCTGGGCCAACCGATGGCTGTGGGAGACGAGGACGATCCCGACCACGGCTGCTCGGCTGCCTCAGGCCCGGGACGCGAGCGTGCCGATCAGGAAGAAGCCGTAGGCGACCGTGGCCACGCCGAGGACCGAGAGCCCGGCATCGATCATCCTGCGGAAGCGCCGGGTCATGTCCAGGTCGAACAGGACGCTGCGCAGCCCGAGCATGGCGTGGATCGTGACCGCGAGCAGGAAGAAGCACTCGATCGTGAAGATGGCCGGGTCCCCGATGTACTCGAGCACCTGATGGTAGGTCCGCAGCCCCCCGACCCGGTCCACCACGAAGTGATGGGCCACCATGTGCACGGTGACCAGCACCAGGAGCGCCGCCCCGGTGCCCGCCGTCCACCACCACACGCGGGTCGAGCGACCGCCCGGGTACAGCGAGCGCCTGGTGATCCTGGGCCGCGTCTGGAAGACCGCCATCTCAACCGCTCCCCAGGATGTGGAAGATCCCGTAGCCGAGCGTGATCGTCCCGATCACCGTCCCGGCCCAGAACAGGGCCTTCTGGCGGCTCGGCACGATCCCGCTCCCGACCAGCGCCACCCGGAGACCGTTCAATCCGTGGAAGAGCAGGCCGAAGAGGAGCAGGGCGTCCAGGCCCAGGAACGCCCACGTGGTGGCCAGGCGCAGGAACCCGCTCCAGGCCGAGGGCCCGAGCAGCAGCATCGACAGCACGCCGAGGTGCAGGTACAGGTAGAGGACCAGGCCCAGTCCGGTGACCCGGTTGGCCGCGAAGGCCCAGCCCCCGATGTCCCGCCCGCGCGGGTCCAGCCACCCACTGGGTGCGGGGCCGAGGCCTTTGCGCTGCACCGGTCCACGGGCCTCGCGCTCATCGGACCCGGGCAGACGCGTGATCGTCTCGCTCATCCACGATCCTCCCTCTGGCCCCCACGCAGCCTCCCGCCGACCAGCTCGCCTCGGAGGGCCATGATGCGGGCGGCCGGCTCGACGTTGGAGGGACACGCCTCGGTGCATTCGAACGCTGCGTGGCACCGCCACACGCCGTCGGGCCGATCGGCCCAGTCCAGCACGGAGCCGAGGTCGGCGCCCCGGGGCTCCTCCAGCAGCCGCTCGGCGGCGGCCAGCGCTGCCGGCCCCACGTACGCGTCGGAGGTGGCGGCGATGGGGCAAGCGGACAGGCAGAGCCCGCACTCGATGCAGTTCTCGAACCGCACGTAGGTCCCGATGCCGTCGGGCGTGTCGGCCTGAGGCAGGAACTCGCTGCTCCGCAGGTAGGGGTGCTGGTCGGGGAAGCGGGCGTAGAACTCGGTCATGTCCACGACCAGATCGGTCAGGACCGGGATGTTCGCGATGGGCTCCACCGTGATCTGGTGTCCGAGATCCCGGACGAACGTCACGCAGGCCAGCGCCTCCCGGCCGTTCACCTGCAGGCCGCAGGTGCCGCACGAGGCGTGCAGGCAGGAGTGGCGGAGGGACAGCGAGGGATCCCGGTTGAGCTGGATCCATCGGAGCGCCTCGAACACGGTGGTCCGGTGCTCGATGGGCACGTCGAACGTGTCGAAGTGCGGCTCCGCATCGCCCCGCTTGAAGCGGAACACCCGGAACCGGCGGGTCTCAGCCGAGCGCTCCGAGGGCTCCTGGGCGGCGGGCTCGGGGCTCGGGTGCCCGGTCGTGGTCTGCATCGTCTCGGTCATGCCTCACTCATGCGGCGTAGTAGGCGGTGTGGGGGAGCAGCACGGTCTCCCGCGTGCGGCAGGCCTCCTCGATCCCGAGCTTGCCGCAGATCACGTTCGCGCACAGCTCGGCCATGCCTCGGAGCGTGGTGCCCTTGCCGCCCGTGATGGTGACGAACCCCTCCACCCCGTCGGTCTCCTTGTGGTCGTAGGTCTTGAACGTCCGCGAGAGCTCGCGCCCGGTGTCCGCGGCGCCCCGCGAGCCGATGAGGGGGCGGGCGGCGGACCAGGCGGCTCGGAACTCGGCCTGCGACACCGCGGGGATCAGCTTGGCCCCCTCCTCGTACATCCGGCGTACGTGGTCCTCGGGGACGTCGAGGTGATCGGGGTCCTCGACGGTCCAGGAGCTGGTTCCCACCACCGACAGCGCTCGCTGCGGGACGATGATGTCGCCGTCGCCGGACTTGTGCAGGCGGTTGATGACCATGTTGCAGAGCCGGCCCCGCAGCGCCAGGAGCACGCCGGGCGAGGGTTGGATCGGGACGTCCACCCCCGCCATGGCCGCGACCCTCTCCGACCACGGACCGGTAGCGTTCACCACCAGGTCGGCGTGGACCTCGCCCTCCCTACCGGTCACGTGGTCGCGGAGGGCGGCGCCGCTCACCACCCCGCCGTGGACCAGCAGCCCGGTGACCTCCATGTAGGAGCGGATCTGGGCCCCGTTGTGCTTCGCCGTGGCGAAGAACCGTAGGGGCATACGCATCGCGTCCATCGTGCCGTCGGGGATCCGCACCGCCACCTTGAGATCCGGGTTCAGGTTCGGCTCCAGCTGGAGGGCTTCCTCGGGGCTCAGCTGCTGGGTGGGGATCCCGCTCTCCGCACAGCCCTTGAGGAAGGGCTCGAGATACTCCATGTCCTCGTCGGTCACCCCGACGAAGAGCCCGTCGTTCTCCTCGAACGACCCGGGACAGATCCGGCGCAGGATCGTGTTCTCCTCGATGCACTCGACCGCCGATTCCTGATCGTGGACGGCGTATCGGGCGCCGCTGTGCAGCAGCCCGTGGTGGCGACCGGTGGTCCCCGACGTGACCTCGCCCCGCTCGACCAGCGTGACACGGAGCCCCCGGAGGGCGAGGTCGTGGGCCAGGGCACCGCCGGTGCCTCCTCCACCCACGATGAGGACGTGCGCGTCGTGGCGGGCAAGGGTCATGACGATCCGATCACCCCTGGGGCTCCCGGGACCGTCCCGGCCTCTTCCTCAGTGCTCCTTCTCCTCCTGCCCCCGGGCGAAGTCGGGGTGCGCCTCGTGCTCCTCCTTCTCCTCCTGGCCTCTGGCGAAGTCCGGATGCGGTTCGTGCTCCTTGTCCATCGCCCCTTCCCTCCTCGGTCCGACCGGGGGGGCTGGCAGCGCCGGCCCCCCCGGTGCCGACCGGTCTCACTCCACCCAGTCGAAGGTGCGGGTGACGGCCTTCTTCCAGAACCCGTACTCCTTGTCGCGCTCCGCCGGGTCCATCTTGGGGTCCCACTCCTTGTCCTTGCCCCAGTTGGCCCGGAGGTCTTCGACCTCCTTCCAGAACCCGACCGCGAGCCCGGCCGCGTACGCGGCTCCGAGGGCGGTGGTCTCCGCTACGGTCGGCCGGATCACCGGCACGCCGAGGACGTCGGCCTGGAACTGCATCAGCAGTTCGTTGTAGACCATCCCGCCGTCGACCTTCAGCGAGCTGAGCTCCACGCCCGAGTCCACTTTCATGGCGTCGGCCACTTCCCGCGTCTGCCACGCCGTGGCCTCCAGGACGGCCCGGGCGATGTGGCCCTTGTTCACGTACCGGGTGAGGCCCGCGATCACGCCGCGCGCGTCGCTCTTCCAGTACGGGGCGAACAGGCCCGAGAACGCCGGGACGAAGTACACGCCGCCGTTGTCGTCCACGGTGGCCGCCAGCGCCTCGACCTCGGCCGAGGACTGGATCATGCCCAGGTTGTCACGGAGCCACTGCACGAGGGCGCCGGTGATGGCGATGGAACCCTCGAGCATGTACACGGCCGGCTGGTCCCCGATCTTGTAGCCCAGGCCGGTGATCAGACCGCTCTTGCTGGGGACCGGCTTGGTCCCCGTGTTGAGCAGGAGGAAGCATCCCGTGCCGTATGTGTTCTTGGCCTCGCCGACCGCGAAGCAGGTCTGGCCGAACAGGGCAGCCTGCTGGTCGCCCAGGTCGCCGGCGACCGGGATCCCGGCCAGATCGCCGGTGGCGTCCCCGTAGACGCCACTGGACGGCTTGATCTCGGGCAGCATCGACCTCGGTACGCCGAGGATGCCCAGGATCTCCTCGTCCCAGTCCAGCGTCTCCAGGTTCATCATCAGCGTCCGGCTGGCGTTGGTGACGTCTGTGACGTGCACGCCGCCGTTCACCCCACCCGTGAGGTTCCAGATGCACCAGGTGTCGATGTTCCCGAACATCAGCTCGCCGGCCTCGGCCTTGGCCCGGGCGCCGTCCACGTTCTCCAGGATCCACTTGATCTTCGGTCCGGAGAAGTACGTGGCGATCGGCAATCCGGTCTTGGGCCGGAACCGGTCCTGGCCGCCATCGGCCGCCAGCTGGTTGCAGATCTGGTCCGTCCGGGTGTCCTGCCAGACGATCGCGTTGTACACCGGCTTGCCGGTGGAGCGGTCCCAGACCACCGTCGTCTCACGCTGGTTCGTGATCCCGACGGCCGACAGATCGCTCGCCTTCAGCCCCTCCTTGCCGAGCGAACCAGAGATCACCTGCTCGCTGCGGTTCCAGATCTCGATCGGGTCGTGCTCGACCCATCCCGGCTTGGGATAGATCTGCTCGTGCTCCTTCTGATCGATCGACTTCACCTTGCCCTGGTGATCGAAGATCATGAACCGGGTGCTGGTGGTTCCCTGGTCCAGTGCGGCTGCGAAATCAGCCATGGGGCCTCCTTCCGTTGTGCCGACTACGGATCGGCGTCCGCCCAGGTCTCGACGGTCGCCTCGAGCAGCAGGAACGAGGATGTCGCGCCCGGGTCCTGGTGGCCGGCGCTGCGTTCGCCGAGGTAGCTGGCCCGCCCCTTGCGCGCCACCAGCGGGATCGTCTTCTTCATCCCTTCCTCGGCCGCCGACGCCGAGCGCCGCAGCGCATCGCCGAAGGAGGCCCCCTCGTCGAGGGCCTCCTTCAGTGCGTCGCGGGCCGGCGTCAGCGCGTCGACCATCGTCTTGTCGTCCAGCTCGGCCTTGCCCCGCATGACCACGCCGTCGAGCCCCTTGCTCAGGGCCTCGGCCCAGTCCTGCGGCGCGAGCTCCGACTTGCCGGCCAGCGCCACCCCCATCTGCATGAACAGCGTCCCGTACAGGGGGCCGCCCGCCCCGCCGACGGTGGAGACCAGCGTCATCCCCACCGCCTTGAGGAGCCCGCCGACGTCCCCTGCCGGGACGCCGTCGAGCTTGGCCATGGCGGCCCTCATCCCCCGGTCCATGTTGATGCCGTGATCCGCGTCCCCGATCGCCGCGTCGAGCGCGGTGAGCTCCTCCTTGTTCGCCGCGATCACCTCCGCGAACCGCTGCACCCATCGGACCACCAGGTCGTACGGGACGCTCACCATCCCTCCTTCCAGGACCGCCGGATCACGGGGGTGGTCACCGGCGATCTCCTCACACGCCCCAGCGGAGCCCGGCCGTCTTGACCGGCGCGTCCCAGAGCTTCGTGAGTTCGTCGTCCAGCTTCAGGAGCGTGATGGAGCAGCCCTGCATCTCCAGGGACGTGATGTACGGGCCGATCAGCTTCCGTTCGATGCTGATGCCGCGGCCGTCGAGGAACCTCTTGAGCTCGTTGTAGACGACGTAGAGCTCGATGAGCGGGGTGCCGCCCATGCTGTTCACGAAGGCGAGCACCTTGTCCCCGCTCTGGAAGGGGACATCCTCGACCACGGCCGTGGACATCATCTCCACGATCTCCGAGACGGGCTTCATCTTCATGCGCTCCCGTCCCGGTTCACCGTGGATCCCGATCCCCAGCTCGAACTCGTCGTCCCCGAGCTCGAACGTGGGCTTGCCTGCCGCCGGTACGGTGCAGGACGTGAGCGCCATACCCATGCTACGCCCGTTCTCGTTGACGCGCCGGGCGATGTCCGCCACGTCCTTCAGCGGCCGCTTCTCCTCGGCGGCCGCCCCGGCGATCTTCTCCATGAGCACCGTCGTGCCCACGCCGCGCCTGCCGGCCGTATAGAGGCTGTCCTGGACCGCGACGTCGTCGTCCACCAGGACCGACTCCACCTCCATGCCGTCTCCCCGGGCCAGCTCGGCCGCCATGTCGAAGTTCATGACGTCGCCGGTGTAGTTCTTCACGATGAACAGCACACCGGCGCCGCCATGGCTCGCCTTGGCCGCCTCGTACATCTGATCCGGGGTGGGCGAGGTGAACACCTCTCCCGGGCAGGCGGCGTCGAGCATGCCCATGCCGACGAACCCGCCGTGCATGGGCTCGTGGCCCGAGCCGCCGCCGGAGATCAGGGCGACCTTACCCTGCACCGGCGCGTCGGCCCGCACGACGTAGTTGGGCCCGAAGTTGACCCGGACCAGGTCGGGGTGGGCCGCCGCGACGCCTTGAAGCTCCTCGGTGACGACGTCATCGGGCTTGTTGATCAGCTTCTTCACATCGGCTCCTTTCCTCGCAGATGTGTGCTGCTGACCCCCCTCGTTGTTCGATCCCCGATAGGGATACCGCCCTCGCCTACAGGAACACCGCCCTCGCCAGCCAGGCGCCCAAGATGCCACCGACGATCGGGCCGAGCACCGGCACCCACGAGTACTCCCACTCGGACGTCCCCTTCCCGGGGATCGGGAGGATCGCGTGGATGATGCGCGGTCCCAGGTCGCGGGCCGGGTTGATCGCGTACCCGGTGGGGCCACCGAGCGACATCCCGATCGAGAACACGAGCAGCGCGACCCAGAACACGTTCAGGGCAAGCGTGGTGCCTGCCACCGACGTCCCGCCACCAGCAACGAAGATGCCGAAGACACCGAACAGCAGCATCGCGGTGCCGATGACCTCGGTGATGAAGTTGGCGGCATAGTTCCGGACCGCCGGGCCGGTGCTGAACACCGCCAGCTTCAGGCCCGGATCTTCGGTCTCCGACCAGTGGTTGATGTAGGCGAGGTACACCAGGACCGCGCCGGCGAAGGCGCCGACGAACTCACCTGCGACCTGGAGCACCATCTGGGTGAACCCTCCGCCGACCGCAGGATCGAACAACGCTCTGGACGACGCCCACTTGGCGATGGTCACGGCCGGGTTGATGTCACCCTGGCCCCCCATGGCAACGCTCGTCCAGACGCCGAACAGCACCGCCATCCCCCATCCGAAGGTGATGACGATCCATCCCGAGTTCTGCGCCTTCGAACGGTTCAGGAGTACGCCTGCCACGACGCCATCGCCAAGCAAGATCAGGACGCCGATGCCGATCAGCATCCGGGACCGATGGCCCCGCACGAAGGCCTCATACCACCTCCTTCCTCCCCACTGACTTCCTCCCCACTGACCGACCCGGGGGGATGGTCTCTGCCGCAAAGCAAATGGCGTTCAACTGGCATTGTCAAATCGCCACATCGCTGTCCGGCCATCCGAGCATCCCGCCGCTCGTTCGACATCGTTGAACATTCTCGGGGCAACCCCTCCAGGTCCTGGAGGGGTCATCGTCCCGCGCTTGACAGGCGGTTCCTACCGGCCGAACGTTGCGCTCTGGCGAGCATATGGACGGGTGGGCGTGCGATCGGATCTGCGGGGTGGTGGCGGATGGAACCTCAGGACGGCAGGGTGCGACTCGATTCCGGCTTCATCTTCAGGTGGCTGGAGGAGCTCGCCACGCAGGTCCGGGAGAGCCGCGACTACCTGACCCAGCTCGACGCTGCGATCGGCGACGCGGATCACGGCATCAACATGGACCGTGGGCTGACCGCCGCGGTGCAGAAGATCCGCGAACTCGGTGACCCCTGTCCGGGAGCCATCCTGCAGGCGGTGGGGACCACGATGCTGTACCTGGTCGGCGGGGCGGCCGGTCCCCTCTACGGGGACGGGTTCCGGAACATGGGTCGTTCCCTGGGGGAGGACGCCGAGTTCGATCCCGAGGGACTGCTCCGATGCCTGCGAGCGGGGCTCGAGGCGATCCAGGCGATGGGCGCGGCCTCGGAGGGGGACAAGACGATCGTCGATGCCTTCGCCCCCGGGCTGTGCCGGCCTGGAACGGGGGCTGCGGGCCGGGGACCCGCTGATGACGGCCCTCGGCCGAGCGCGCCGGGCCGCCGAGGAGGGCATGCGGGCCACCGTGCCGATGCAGGCCCGCAAGGGCAGGGCGAGCTACCTGGGGCCCCGCAGCGTGGGGCATCAGGATCCCGGTGCCACGTCCGCGGCGCTGCTGTTCTCGGCGCTGGAGCGAGCCGCGGACCACGATGGGTGTGGAGGGAGCGCTCGGCCGTGATCCAGTCGGTGCTGCGGGCCGCCAGGATCCTGCAGGAGCTCGGGGCGGGCTCACCCAGGCTGGGCGTCACCGAGCTGGCTGAGCGCCTGGGCTTGGCCAAGGCAACGGTCTACGGCCTGCTGCGTTCTCTCGAGGCCGAGGAGTTCGTGGAGCGTGACGGGGAAACCGGCAAGTACCGGCTGGGGCCCGCGCTGCTCCGGCTGGGGAACGCCTTCCTCGACAACCACGAGCTCCGTGCTCGGTCGCTGCTGTGGGCGGAGTCGTTGGCGGGACGGCTGGTGGAGGCGGTCCGGGTGGGCGTGCTGAACGGGGACAGCGTCCTGATCGTCCACCACGTCTTCCGCCCGGACAACTCGGTCCAGATCCTGGAGGTCGGGGCCTCGATCCCCTGGAACGCATGTGCCCTGGGCAAGGCCATCGTGGCCCACGTGGGCCCCACCAGGCGTGAGGAGCTCCTGGCCGGCGAGCTGCCCCAGCTGACCGGGCGGACCATCGTGGACCGGGGGGAGCTGGGGGCCACCCTGGATCGCGTCGCGAGCGAGGGGTTCGCCACCGAGGATCAAGAGGGGATCGTGGGCGAGGCTGAGGTCGCGGCCCCGGTGTTCGAGCACCTGGGGAACCCGGTGGGCGCGATCGGGGTGGCCGGTCCGGTCGAGCGGCTCCTCCAGGACGGGCCTTCGAAGGAGGTCATCGCGACCGTGCGGGAGGTCGCGCGGAGCCTCTCCCGGGACATGGGCGCGGGACGGCTCGCGCGGGCCCGCTGAGCCCGCCCACCAGGATGCCCGCACGCCGGCTCGGGCTGCTGGCCCTGGGCGTGGTCGCGGTCTCCTTCTCCGCGATCTTCATCCGCTGGGCGGCGGCGCCCGCGCTGGCCGTGGCGTTCTACCGGAACGCGATGGCCGCGGCCGTGTTGTTGCCGATCGCTCTGGCCCGCCACCGCGAGGAGTTCCGCCGGCTCTCTCGCCGGGACTGGGCCATCGCGTTGTCGGCGGGCGGGCTGCTCGCCCTGCACTTCGGGCTGTGGATCCCATCGCTCTCGTACACCACGGTGGCCGCCAGCACGGTCCTGGTGACCAGCCAGCCGGTGTGGGTGGCCGTGATGGGCCGGGGGATGGGGGAGTCGGCTTCGGGCGCAACGCTGGGCGGCATCGCGCTCTCGATGCTGGGGGTCGCGATCATCTCGGGAGGGGACCTCGGGCTGTCCGGCCGGGCCGGTCTCGGGGACCTGCTGGCGCTCCTGGCGGCCGTGGCGGCGGCGGGTTACTTCCTCTCGGGCCGGACCCTCCGGGCCCGGCTGTCCCTGCTGACGTACGTGGGGATCGTCTACACGACCTGCTCGGTGCTGTTGGCGGCGACGATGGCGGTGGCCGGCACGCCGTTCTCGGGCTTCTCCCTGCGCGTGTGGGGGCTGTTCGCCCTGATGGCGCTGGTCCCGCAGTTCCTGGGGCACACGGTCTTCAACTACCTGCTGGCGCACCTGCGGGCCACGGTGGTGGCCGTCGCGGTGACCGGCGAGCCCGTGGGGGCCACGCTGCTCGCGTTCGTGATCTTGGGCGAGGTCCCGAGGTGGACCGCGTTCGCGGGCGGGGCGGTCATCCTGGCGGGGATCTACGTGACCCTGAGCGCCCAGACCCGCCGGCCCGCGCCGGTGCCCATCGAGTGACCGGAGGGGGTCCCCGTTGGCCCGGATGACGACGCCCCGCCCGCTGACGCCGTCGCACCGGTCTGGGACGATGAGGCCGCATGAGCGGCATCGATCTGCACTCGCACACCACTCGGTCCGACGGCACGTTCACGCCGACGGAGGTGGTCAACCTGGCTGCCGAGCTCGGGCTCGAGATGGTAGGCGTCACCGACCACGACACCACCGATGGTCTCGGGGAGGCCGCGGCCCGCGGCCTCGCCGTCGGCGTTCAGGTCATCCCCGGGGTCGAGTTCTCCACCGAGTACCAGGGCACGAGCGTGCACGTGCTCTGCTACTGGATGGATCCGGCCAACGAGGAGTTCCGAGCCGAGCTCCGGCGCCTGATCGACAGCCGGTTCCGCCGGGGCGAGCTCATGGTCGAGAAGCTCCGGGCACTCGGCTACCCGATCTCGTTCCAGCGGGTCAGGCAGATCTCGGGTGGGGGCAACATCGTCCGGCCCCACGTGGCTCGCGCCATGGTCGAGGCCGGGATCGTGAAGGACGAGCAGGAGGCCTTCGACCGGTTCATCGCCGATGGTGGTCCCGCCGCCGTGCCCAAGCACGCCCTCGATCCCGTGGACGCGGTGGGGCTGATCCGGCGCGCGGGTGGCGTGTGCGTGCTGGCCCATCCGGGCATGTGGGGTGACCAGACCGAGGTGCCGACGGAGCTGATCGAGGCCATGACCGCCGTCGGCATGGCCGGCCTCGAGGTGGACCACACCGATCACACGCCCGAGCAGCGGGCGCGGTTCCGAGCGCTGGCCGGGCGACTCGGCCTGATCCCCACCGGCGGCTCCGATTGCCACGGCACGCGGTACAACCCGGTGCGGCTCGGCACCGTGACCACCGACCCGGAGGCGCTCGCGGCGCTCCGCGGGTTGGTGACGGCTAGCTGAGCCCTCGCTCGCGTTCGCGTTCGGGCAGGCGGATGCGTCGCAGCACCGGTCCGGGTTCCCAGGGCGTCCCGACCGCCGGCAGCACCCATCGGTCCAACCCGATGTACCCGGCGTTGCGCCAGGCCAGGATCAGCAGGACCTCGAACACGAAGAAGACCGGGTTCACCCCCGCCACGCCGGCCAGGCCGAACGACATCGTGAGCAGCCCCGCCAGGAAGGCGAAGATCCCCGTGACCACCCCGAGGATCAGGGCGATGCCGAAGGTGAACTCCGCGATCGCGATGAGCGGAGCGAGGATCCCGGCCCCATCGGAGGAGATCCACCGCAGGAAGGCCGCGTACCAGCCGTAGTTCACGGCCGAGTGCGGCCCCTGCGCCGCCCCCTGCAGAGCGCCGGCCGCGAACCCCTTCAGCGAGGCAGAGCTGGTGATCCAGGACGGGCTCCCGAAGATCTTGTCCCACCCCGAGCTGGCCCATTCGTAGCCGAGGTACACGCGGATGACGAGCCAGATCCACGCCGCCGCAGGCGACACGAACAGCCACCTCGCGACGCGCGGTTCCTCGAAGTGCACGGTCTCACGCATCAACGGACTCCACCTCCTCGGTGGGCGTGCGGATAGCCCCAACGGTCGCGTTCCCGCGGCGGGGACGGCCGAAACACGGCGGGTCCCGGTCGAAGGCGACCTGGCCTCGTACGATGCCCGCGTGGGCGCACTCGAGATGGTCTTCCTGGACATCGGGGGCGTCCTGTACGGGGACGCGGGGTACCGGGAGGCGCTCCGCCGGGCCCTCCGAGAGCTCGGCGCGCGGTTCTCGGACCAGGAGTTCGACGCCGAGTACGCGCGGTGTCGGCGGGATCAGTCCGGGTCGTTCCGGAGGCGTCTGACCCGGCGGTTCCTGGGACCCGACGCGGACCTGGACGCGGTGGAGCGGCACGCGGGCGCCTGGTGGCACTACACGCCGGAGGACCTGGAGCCGGATGCGCTCCCCACCGTCCGCGAGCTGGCGCGCAGCTATCGGCTGGGTCTGGTAGCGAACCAGCCCAGCGGGGTACGCAGGGCGCTGGCGCGCGACGGCCTGGAACCGTACTTCGAGGTCCGGGCGGTCTCCGACGACGTTCGTCTGGAGAAGCCGGACCCCCGGATCTTCGTCCACGCCCTGGCCTCGGCAGGGGTCCGCGGTGACCGGGCGGTGATGGTGGGGGACCGGCTCGACTACGACGTACGTCCGGCCCGGGAGGCGGGGATGCGCGCGGTCTGGCTGCTCCGAGGCGAGGCGCCGGACGATCCCACCCCCGAGCAGCTGGCGGAGCCCGACGCCGCCATCCGGTCGCTGCGGGAGCTGCGGGAGGTGTTGGAGGAACTGTGAACGGCAAGCGGGTGTTGGTGGTGGGTGGCGGCTACATCGGCATGTACGCCGCCCTGCGGATGGAGCGTCCGCTGGACGAGGACGGGCACGAGCTGGTGCTCGTGAACCCCGAGAACTTCATGACCTATCAGCCGTTCCTGCCCGAGGTCGCCTCCGGCAACATCGAGCCCCGCCACGTCCTGGTGCCGCTGCGGCAGGTGCTCCGCCGGACCCGGGTCATCGTGGGCGAGGTCGAGCAGGTCGATCACCCCCGACGCACGGCGACGATCAGGACCTCGGACGGGCAACGGATGGAACTGCCCTACGACGTGGTGGTGTTGGGAGCCGGCTCGCGCTCCCGGGTCCTGCCGGTCCCCGGCCTGGCCCGGCACGGGATCGGCTTCAAGACGGTGCCAGAGGCGATCTACCTGCGCAACCGGCTGCTGTCCCGCCTGGACGCCGCGGTCACGGCGCCCGATGAAGCATCCCGCCTCCGGGCCCTCACCTTCGTGTTCGTGGGCGCGGGGTACGCGGGCGTGGAGGCCATGGCCGAGCTGGAGGACCTGGCCCGCTCCGCCGTGCGCTACTACCGGGAGATCTCCCGGGAGGACATGCGCTGGGTGCTGGTGGAGGCGGCCGACCACATCCTGCCGGAGATCGGGACGGACCTGGCCGAACACGTCCGTCGGGAGCTCGAGGGCCGCGGCATCGAGGTGCTGCTCGGCACGCAGTTGAAGTCGGCCGAGGCCGGGGTGATCCGGCTCTCGGACGGCCAGTCGTTCCCCGCCGACACCCTGGTGTGGACGGCGGGGGTGCGGCCGGAGCCGCTGGGCGACCGCTCGGGCTTCCCGGTCGATGCCTCCGGGCGGATCGAGGTGGACGCCTACCTCCGGGTGAAGGGCGTGTCCGATGCCTGGGCGGCGGGGGACGCGGCCGCGGTGCCCGATCTGGTGTTGGGCGGGATCACGCCACCCACGGCCCAGCACGCCGTGCGACAGGGCCGTCGGCTGGGGGAGAACCTGGTGGCCTCGCTCCGGGGGCAGCCGCCGCGGCCGTTCCGGTGGCACAACCTGGGGCAGCTCGCCTCGCTGGGCCGGTACAAGGGGGCCGCGATGGTGCTGGGCGTGAGGCTGCGCGGGTTCCCGGCGTGGTGGCTGCACCGCAGCTACCACCTCGCGTACATGCCCACCCTGAACCGGAAGGTCCGGATCGTGGCGGACTGGACCGTGGGGCTGCTATTCCCTCGGGACGTGGTCCAGCTCGGCTCCCTGCAGCGGCCCCGCGAAGCGTTCCGGCGAGCGGCCGGCCGGGAGCGCGACTAGGCCAGCGGCTGCGCCGAGCGCTTGCGCTGGAGCTCGCTGGCGGCCTTCAGCGCGGCGTGGCTGCGCTCGATGTCGGGCAGCTCGTGGCCGCCGGACAGCTCGTCGGCAGCCCATCGGGTGAGGTCGCGGATCGAAACGATCCCGACCACCTCCTCCCCGTCGACCACGGGCAGATGGCGGATGTTGCGGGCCACCATAAGCTCGGCGGCCTCCACCACGTCGGTCCGGGGCGTGACCGTCTCCAGGTGGCGACGGGTCATGCCCATCTTCACCGTGACGGTGTGGGGATCCGCCCCGGCCGCCACCAGGTTCACGACGTCGCGCTCGGTCAGGATGCCGGCCAGGTGATGGTCGTCCAGCACCACCACCGAGGAGATGCCGTTCGCCTGCATGATCTTGGCCACGTCGGCGAACGCGTCCTCGGGGTTCGCCGTCTTCACGTCCGTGTGCATGATGTCTCCGACCTGCACCAGCGCACCTCCGTCCTCGGGGAAGCCGATGCCCCAGCGTACCGCGGGCCGTGTGGGAGGCGCGAGCGGGCCCTCAGTGGTCGGAGCGACCGGTGAAGTTGAAGCCGTCAACCACCAAGGCGGGGACCCGGGAGGCCGAGAAGAAGAACTCGCTGGCCAGCTCGGTCTCGCGCCCGATCGCCACCGTGTGGCTCAGCGCCTCCACGATCGATTGCGTGAACCGGAGGTTCTTCACCGGGTGACGGACCTGTCCATCCTCCACCCAGAACGTCCCGTCCCGGGTCATCCCCGTGATCGAGGACTCCATGGGGTTCACCACGTTCGAGTAGTGGAAGCGGGTCACCAGCACGCCCCGGTCCACGGCTGCGATCATGTCCTGCAGCGAGGCCGGGCCGGGCTCC
>DASQQQ010000372.1:0-2806 GCA_035643355.1 Actinomycetota bacterium
CACTCTTTCTGGCGGGCCTCCTACCTGCGCATATGACCTGTGACCAGCGGATCCATCGAGTTGACCTGGTGTGCGGTGGCCGATAGATTTCGCGTCGCTCCGAGCAGTTGGAGCGGCTGAGTCAGGGAACCGAAGCGGGGACCCCTGGGAAAGCCGTAAGGCGAACTGGGCGCACTTGGTCGTACGGTCGGGAAGGCCAACTGGCTGTGCGGGCGGGGAGGCTCGGGACGCCCCAAAGCCCAACGAAAGGGTCTACCGCCAGGAAACCGAGACAGCTGTGGAGATTGCTCGGAGCACCTGAGCCCGAGGGGCTGACGGTGGCTGGAGGCTTCGGCCTCCGGCGAGCCGGAGGTCCCTCGGGTTCTTCTTCGCTTCCCCGGCCACGGTTTGTGAGCTCCGGCGCCGGGGGAGTACGCTCCCGCCCGCCCATGGGTGCCGATCACGTATCCTCGCGCGACGCGCGGGCCAAGAAGGACGCCATCCTCGACGTCGCGATGCGCCACTTCGCCGAGCACGGCTACCGGGGGACCCGGGTCGAGGACATCGCGGCCGAGGTGGGAGTGGCCAAAGGGACCGTCTTCCTGCACTTCACGAACAAGGAGGGGCTGTTCCTCGCCGCCTATGAGAAGGCGGTCTCGATGCTCCCTGCCTGGCTGGACGCTCCGGCCCGCGTCGTGCAGGAGGGCTTCTGGGCAGTCCTCGACTACTGGCTCGAGCGGACGGAGGAGTTCCTGTCTGAGCAGTGGGTCCCCAACCGGGTGGCCATGATCGGCCGCTACGATACCGGCCTCGGCCTGCGCCGTCCCATCAACCGCTTCATGCGCAGCGAGGATCCGTACGGCACCCTGGAGTTCGTGGAGTTCGGCGTCCGACGAGCGGAGATCCGGGGCGACGTCGATCCGGAGATGGTGGCATCGATGCTGGACTGGCTGGCCGAACGGTTCCAGGACGCCCTGAGCTCGGAGGAGCTGGATCCCGGCCTGGTCCACCGGCGGCCGTTCGATCCGGAGCGACGGGAGCGCCGGATCCGGGAGTTCCTGCTCCTGCTCCGTGAGGGGATCACCGAGCGCTGATGGCATGAACGGACCGCTGCTGCGAGCGCCCGTGCTCTGGCTCACCCAGAACCGCGCCTTCCGAGCGCTGGCCACCCGCACCCCCATCGGTCGCGCGGTGGCGTCCAGGTTCGTGGCCGGGGAGGACCTGGATGCGGCGGTCCGGGTCTGCCGCGAGCTCGAGGGGCGCGGGATCGGAGCCGTCCTGGATCACCTGGGCGAGAACGTGACCGCCCCCGCACAGGCCGCCGATGCCGCGGCGGCCTACGTGGCGGCCCTGGAACGGATGCGCCGAGAGCCGGGGCTGCACGCCTACATCTCCGTGAAGCTCACGCAGCTCGGGCTGGATTTCTCCTCCGAGCTGTGCATCGAGTACATGGAGGGGGTCCTGGCGGCCGCGCGGGAAGCGGACCGGTTGGTGATGATCGACATGGAGAGCTCGGTCTACGTGGATCGCACGCTCGACGTGTTCGGGAAGCTCCGGTCGCGCCATGATCGGGTGGGGCTCTGCCTCCAGACCTACCTGCGACGCACGCCGCGGGACGTCGACGAGCTGCCGGGGGGCTCCGTCATCCGGCTGGTGAAGGGTGCCTACCTCGAGCCGCCGGAGGTCGTCCTGGGCTCCCGCCGGGAAGTGGCCGCGGCGTTCGCCCGACTGGCGGCCACGCTGCTAGAGCGGGGCCACACCGTCCACGTGGCGACCCACGATCCCGCGTTGATCGCCGGCGCCGAACGGTTCGTCGAACGCCGGGGGCTCGCGTCCGATCGGGTGGAGTACCAGATGCTCTACGGGGTGCGGCGGGACCTGCAGGCGCGACTGGCATCCAACGGCCGGCCGGTGCGCGTCTACGTGCCCTACGGGAGCGAGTGGTACCCGTACCTCACTCGACGCCTGGCCGAGCGGCCTGCGAACATGTGGTTCTTCCTGTCGAACCTGGTGAGGATGCGGCGATGAGACAAGGCGATCGGTGAACGGCCGCACGGTGGCCTTCCTGGGGGGAGGTCGGATGGGGGAGGCCCTGATCTCGGGACTGATCCGCTCCGGCGGGCGCAGCGCGGACGAGATCATGGTGACCTGCCGTCGCGAGGAGCGGGCGGGGGAGTTGGCCGAGCGGTACGGCGTGACCGCCACCCTCTCCAACCCGGATGCCGTGGATCGAGCGGAGACGCTGGTCCTGATGGTGAAGCCCCAGGACATGGAGACCCTGCTCGGGCAGATTGCCCCGGCGGTGAGGCCCGAGCGCCATCTGGCGATCAGCTTCGCCGCGGGGGTCCGCACCTCGTTCGTGGAGAAGCACCTGCCGGGCGAGCTTCCGGTGGTCCGTGTCATGTCGAACGTGGCGGTCCTGGTGGACGAGGCCATGTCTGTGGTGGCCGGGGGGTCGCTGGCCGAGGACAAGCACCTGGCCGTGGCCGAGGAGCTGCTGGGCTACGTGGGCCGGGTGATCCGCTTGAAGGAGACGCACCTCGACGCCATCACGGCGACCAGCGGCTCGGGCCCGGCGTACTTCTTCCTGCTGGCCGAGGCCATGATCGAAGCTTGCATCCTGCTGGGACTCTCGCGCGACGTGGCCACCGAGCTCATCATCCAGACCATGCTGGGTTCGGCGAAGATGCTGCGGGACACCGGTCGGCACCCCGTCGAGCTGCGGGAGATGGTGACCTCGCCGGGCGGCACGACGATCGCCGCGATCCGGCACCTGGAGGAGGCCGGCGTTCGAGCCGCTTTCCTGAACGCGATCGATGCCGCCTGC
>DASQQQ010000373.1:0-8895 GCA_035643355.1 Actinomycetota bacterium
TGTAACCGTCCGTTTCGGCGAACCAGACGCGTCGTGTCCCCTTGCGGGCCTTGCCGCCGGCCTTCGTGCGGAGCTTGACGTCGAGCTTCGGGAGCGGGCCGGCCACGCGCACCCGCCAGGTCATGACCTCCGACTCGACGCCCGGCGGGCGGCGACCGTAGAGCCGCACGTACGTCTCCTCGAACGCCCGCTCCACCTGGCCCGCCGGGTCGTCGTCGAGCGAGCTCCCCAGCTCCACCGTGATGGGGTCGCCCTGGCCCCGGTGACGGACGTCGGCCGCGATCTCCACGCGCACCTGGTCCTTGGGGATGCCCGTGTCGGTGAGCTGGCGGGTGCCGCTGCGCTCGAGCTCGCGGATCGCCCGGCGCACCTCGGACCAGCGGACCTGGGACAGGGCGGAGGGCAGGCTCCTGGCCAGCTCGAACCCCGGCGCGGCGGTGAGCATCCCGAAGGCCGAGGCCACGCCGGCCGAGGGCGGGAAGACCAGCTTCCGGATGCCGAGGTTGCGGGCCACGCCCCAGGCGTGCACCGGGCCGGCGCCCCCGGTGGCGACGAACGAGCAGCGCCGGACGTCCCGGCCGCGCTCGATCGCATGCATCCGGGCGGCGCTGGCCATGTTCTCGTTCACCACCCGGTGGACGGCGGCGGCGGTCTCCTCGACGGACAGGCCTAGGCCGTCCCCCAGGCGCTGCATCGCGGACCGCGCCCCGTCGACGTCCAGGCGCATGTCGCCGCCCAGGAAGAAGTCGGGGTTCAGGTAGCCCAGCAGCAGATCGGCGTCGGTGACCGTGGGCAGGTCCCCGCCCTGTCCGTAGCAGGCCGGACCGGGGTCGGCCCCCGTGCTCTCGGGGCCGACGTTCGGCAGGCCGAAGGGACCGACGTGGGCGATGCTGCCGCCCCCGGCGCCGATCTCGATCAGGTCGATCACCGGGACCCGGATCGGCATGCCGCTGCCCTTGGTGAACCGGTAGACGCGGGCGGCCTCGAACTCGCGGGCCACGAGCGGGATCCCTCGCTCGATCAGGCAGGCCTTGGCGGTGGTGCCGCCCATGTCGAAGGCCAACACGTCCTCGCGGCCGCCCCGCGAGCCCCAGAACCCGGCGCTCACCGCGCCCGCGGCGGGGCCGGACTCGAGCAGCCGGACCGGGAACCGGCGGGCCGTCTCCACCCCCGCGATCCCGCCACCGCCGGTGGAGAGCATGATCCGCAGCGACGCCGTGAGCCCCAGGCCCGCCAGCCGCTTCTCGAGCATCTCGAGGTACCGGTCGATCAGCGGCAGCACGTAGGCGTTGGCGATGGCCGTGGAGGTCCGGGTGAACTCGCCGAGCTCGGGGGAGACGTCGCTGGACAGCGAGACGTACAGGCCGGGGAGTTCGCTCCGGAGCAGCTTGGCCACCTCCCGCTCGTGCTCGGGGTTGCGGTACGAGTGCAGGAGCGCCACCGCCACCGCCTCCACGCCCTCGCGATCCAGACGCCGGGCCAGCCGGCGCACCTGCTCCGGGTCCAGCGGCCGCTCCTCGGTCCCGTCCGCCAGGACCCGTTCACCCAGCTCGTGGCGCAGGCGGCGGGGCACCAGCGGCTGGGGCATCTCCAGGAACAGGTCGTACAGGTCGTAGCGGAGCTCGCGGCGGATCGCGACCGTGTCCTTGAAGCCCTCGGTGGCGACCAGGCCGGTCACGGCACCCTTGCGCTCGATCAGCGCGTTGACGACGAGCGTGGTTCCGTGGACGACCTCGCGCACGTCGTCCCCGTCGACGATCTCGAGCAGCCGGGAGATCCCCGTCTCCACCGCCACCGATGGGTCGCTCGGCGTGGTCAGGACCTTGACATTGGCCGTCACCCGGCCACCCATCAACAGCACCAGGTCGGTGAACGTTCCACCGATGTCGACGGCGATCCGGGCATCGGCGGAGCCCCGTTTCCTCGCCATACCTCCCCCGCCGGATCGATCGGGGACGGCTGCGCTTCGCGCGACGCGCCCCGGGTCTCTTGACGTCGAGACATCATAGACCATGGTCCCGGTAGGATGCAGCCGTGCAACCGGACGCCGGCCCGGCCCGCGGCCGCCGGTCCGAGCGTGCGCAGATCCCAGCCCCGCTCCGGCGGGACGTGCGCATCCTGGGCCGGCTGCTGGGGCGCGTCCTGGTGGAGTCGGGCGGACCGGAGCTGCTCCAGGACGTGGAAGCCCTCCGACAGGCCACGATCACTCTGCGCGAGGAACCCACCCAGGAACGCCGGCGCGGGGTCACCTCCCTGGTAGACGGGTTCGCCGTCGATCGGGCGGCCCTGGTGGCCCGCGCCTTCACCGTCTACTTCCACCTGGTCAACCTGGCCGAGGAGCGGCACCGGGTCCGGACCCTCCGAGAGCGGGGTCGGCGTGGACCCGTGGCGGACTCGCTGGAGGTCGCGGCCGAGCAGATCCGGGGTGGGGACGGGCCGGAGGTCCTCGGGGATGTCCTCGGCCGTCTGCGGATCACCCCGGTGCTGACGGCCCACCCCACGGAGGCCCGTCGGCGCTCCGTCGTGGAGGCCCTCCGCCGCATCGCCGGCCTCATCGACCGACTCGACGCTCCGGATCTCCCCGGCTCGGAGGCGGCGGCCGTGGAGCGCCGGATGCTGGAGGAGATCACGACCCTGTGGAGGACCGATCACGTCCGCCGACGCCGTCCGGACCCCCTCGACGAGGTGCGGAGCGCGATGGCCGTGTTCGACGAGACGATCTTCCGGGTCGTCCCGCTCGTCTACCGGGAGCTGGACCGAGCGCTCGACCCGACCGACCCGGGCGGCCGCCCCACCAGGGTCCCGGCGTTCCTTCGATGGGGCAGCTGGGTCGGCGGCGACCGCGACGGCAACCCCACCGTCACGGCGGACGTGACCCGGACCACGCTGGCGATCCAGTCCGAGCACGTCCTGCGGGGGCTCGAGACCGGGGCGCGGCGGATCGCCCGCTCGCTCACCCTGTCGGGCCGGACCAGCCCCGCCAGCGGGGAGCTCCTCGCGTCCCTGAAGCGGGACGAGGGCGACTTCCCGGCCCTGGCCTCCCAGCTGTTCCTGCGCTTCGAGGACCAGCCCCATCGGCGCAAGCTCCTGTTCGCCGCGGCCCGACTGGTAGCGGCCAGGACCCGCCAGCGGACCGGCTATCCCTCGCCCGATCACCTGATCGAGGACCTGGAGTTGGTGCAGCGCTCGCTGCTCCGGGCCGGCGCCGACCGCCTGGCGTTCGGCGAGGTGCAGCATCTGGTGTGGCAGGCCCAGACCTTCGGCTTCCACCTGGCCTCCCTCGAGGTCCGTCAGCACGCGGACGTCCACGCGGCGGCCCTGGCCGAGCTGGCGCCGACGGCGGTGGGCGACGCCTCGGCCCTGGACCGGCTGGCCCAGGAAGGATGGCCCTGGACCGCTCCGGCCCGCTCGCCGCAGGCCGCCGAGGTCCTGGCCACCCTGGCCGCCGTGGCGGACCTGCAGGGCCGGTTCGGGACCGAGGCCTGTCACCGGTACGTGGTGAGCTTCACGCGGACCGCTGCGGACGTCGCGGCGGTCCGGGCCCTGGCTCGTCTGGCCGCGCCCGAGGGGCTCCCTGTCGACGTGGTCCCGCTGTTCGAGTCACGCGTGCACCTCGATGCAGCTCCCCGCGTGCTGGACGAGCTGCTTGCGCTGCCCGGTGTGGCCGCCTGGCTCGACGAACGCGGTCGGGCCCTGGAGGTGATGCTCGGGTACTCCGACTCCGCCAAGGAGGTGGGGTTCCTGGCGGCGAACGTGGCGCTCCATCGGGCCCAGGGCGGGCTCGCCGCGTGGGCCGCCCGCCGAGGGGTGGAGCTCACGTTGTTCCACGGACGTGGGGGAGCGCTCGGTCGAGGCGGTGGGCCGACGAACCGCGCCATCCTGGCGCAGGCCGCCGGGTCGGTGGCGGGTCGGTTCAAGGTCACCGAGCAAGGAGAGGTGATCTTCGCTCGGTACGGCGACCCCGACGTGGCCCGGCGGCACCTGGAGCAGGTCACGAGCGCGGTGCTGCTGGCCTCCACGCCCTCGGGGGCGTCCGCGGCGCGCCAGGGAGAGGAACGGTTCGGGCCGCTGATCGCCCGGGCCGGCGAGGCGTCCGAGCGCGCCTGGCGGGCGCTGGTGGAGGGCCAGGGCTTCGCTGACTTCTTTCACCGCGTCACGCCCGTGGACGAGATCCGGGCCCTCCAGGTGGGCTCGCGTCCGGCCCACCGGACCGGGGGCGGCGACCTCGGGTCCCTCCGGGCGATCCCGTGGGTGTTCGCCTGGACCCAGAACCGGGTGAACCTGCCGGGCTGGTACGGCTTGGGCTCCGGCTTGGCCTCGGCGGCGACCGAGCCGGAAGGCCTGGAGCGCCTGCGCGAGATGCACCGGAGGTGGCCGTTCTTCCGGTCGGTCCTGGAGAACGCCGAGCTCAGCCTGGTGAAGGCGGACCTGCCGATCGCTCGTCGATACCTGGAGCTGGGCGAGCGCCCGGATCTGGCCCGTCTGATCGAGCAGGAGTACGAACGCACCGTGGAGCTGGTCCTGTCGGTGAGCGAGCGCGACGAGCTGCTGGCCGAACGCCCGCTGCTCCGACGGGCGGTCGAGCTGCGGAACCCGTACGTGGACGCCCTCTCGTTCATCCAGGTCCGCTACTTGCGGCAGCTGCGCGAGGGATCGGTCTCGGCGGAGGAGGCGGCCCAGATCGCCCGGCACATCCTGGTCACGGTCAACGGCGTGGCCGCGGGCCTGCAGAACACGGGCTGAGGTGGCTACCATCAGCCGCATGATCTCGAGGGCGGGAGGGGCGCGATGACCCGAACGGTCACCTCGCTGATCGCCGGCAAGCCCGCCGAGGGCACCGGCGGGAACCTCCGGATCCCGAACCCTGCTCGCCTGTCGGAGGCCGTGTCGGAGGCCCGGCTGGGTGATGCGGCGACGTTCGTGAAGGCGTGTCGGGTGGCCCGCGAGGCCCAGGTGGGATGGTCGGCGGTCCCCGCGCCCGTGCGGGGTCGAGCGATCCAGCAGCTGGGGCGACTGATCGAGGACAACCAGGGGGCGCTGGCCCGTCTGCTGACCCGGGAGATCGGCAAGCCGCTGGTCGAATCGCTGGGGGAGATCCAGGAGGCCATCGACACCTGCTCGTTCTTCCTCTCCGAGGGCCGGCGCCTGTACGGGCAGACCGTGCCGAGCGAGCTCCCCGACAAGCAGCTCTTCACGTTCCGGACGCCGGTCGGGGTCGCCGCCATCGTCACGGCCGGGAACTTCCCGGTGGCCGTGCCCTCCTGGTACCTGGTGCCGGCGCTGCTCTGCGGCAACGCGGTGGTGTGGAAACCGGCCGAGTACACGCCGGCCACGTCGGAGGCGTTCGCCCAGCTGTTCCTGCACGCCGGGATCCCGGAGGGCGTCTTCAACCTGGTGCTCGCCGACGGCCCCACCACGTTCGGGGGGCTGGAGCAGGCCCTGGAAGGGGGGACCGTGGACAAGGTCGGGTTCACGGGCTCCACGGCCGTCGGTCGCCGTATCGGCGAGCTCTGCGGGCGGCACCTGCAGTCGCCCTGCCTGGAGCTGGGGGGAAAGAACCCGCTCGTCGTGATGCCCGACGCCAACCTGGACCTCGCGGTGGAGGGGGCGCTGTTCAGCGGGTTCGGCACGGCCGGTCAGCGGTGCACGTCGCTCGGCACGGTGATCGTGCACCGGTCGGTCCACGAGGAGTTCTTGGCCCGGTTCGCGACCGCCGTGGAGATGGCGCCCATCGGCGATCCGTTCCAGGATGTCCTGTTCGGCCCCATGATCAGCGCCCGGTTCTGCGACCGGTTCCTGGGCTGGCTCGAGCTGATCCGGCCGCACCACGGGCTGCACGGGTCGACCGCCACCGGCCGGATCACCGGTGACGCGCCCCGCGCTGGGTTCGTGGGCGATCCGGAGGAGGGTCTGTACTGCCACCCCACGATCGTCGACGGCGTCACGGTGGACGACGAGCTGTACCGGACGGAGACGTTCGGCCCGATCGTGGGCGTGGCCACGTTCGAGACCTTCGAGGAGGCCATGGCGCTCGCGAACGGTCACGGGTACGGCCTCTCGTCCTCGATCTACACCCGGGACCCCCTCAACGTGTTCCGGTTCCGGGAACGGATCTCCGCCGGCATGGTGAGTGTGAACAACTCCACCTCGGGCGCGGAGGCGCACCTGCCTTTCGGCGGCAACGGCCGGAGCGGGAACGGCTCTCGGCAGTCCGGGATCTGGGTCCTCGACCAGTTCACCCGGTGGCAGGCGGTGAACTGGGACTACTCGGGACGGCTGCAGAGGGCGCAGATGGACGTGGCCGACGTGACCGCCGACCCCTCATACCGCCTGGAGCCGTGACCGAGATCCTCACCACCGTGGTCCGGGCCGGCCGCCTGTTCGATCCGGTAGCGGGCGAGGTGCGTCGCGCCCAGGCGATCCGGATCCGAGGGGATCGGATCGAGGCCGTGGGGCCGGATCGAGGCACGGATGCCGCCGGGGCGTCCGTCGTCGATCTCTCGGCCTTCACGGTGACGCCGGGCCTGATCGACTGCCACGCGCACCTGGTGGGGCTCGAGGAAGACGAGGGATCGGTCGACTTCAGCGCCTTGCTCGGACGCACGGGGGCGCAGGAGGCGCTGGCCGGCGTCCGCAACGCGCACCGCACGCTGATGGCCGGCTTCACCACGGTCCGCGACGTGGGGACCTTCCGCGCCTTCGTCGACGTGGCCCTCCGGCAGGCCATCGAGGATGGATGGACCCCGGGCCCTCGGATGCGGTGCGCCGGCGCGTACGTGACCTGCTCGACCGGGGGTGGGGACATCCCGCCCGTCGCGCCCGATGTCGTGGTGCCGAGGGAGCTCCGCTTCGGCGTCGCGGACTCGGTGGGCGAGGTCCGGCGGGTGGTGCGGGAGATCCTCCACGGCGGGGCGGACTTCATCAAGGTGATCGCCACGGGGGCCGTGATGACCCGCGGCACCAACCCCGGGGCGCCCGAGTTCAGGGAGGGCGAGATCCGCGCGGCGGTGGAGGAAGCGGCCCTGTACGGGACCCACGTGGCCGCTCACGCCCACGGCGCCGAAGGCATCAAGCGGGCCGTCCGAGCCGGGGTAGGTTCGATCGAGCACGGCTCGTTGATGGACGACGAGGCGATCGAGCTGATGGCCGAGCGCGGGACCTTCCTGGTGCCCGACATCTACAACGGGGATTGGATCGAGCGGACCGGCCGAGCGCACGGCTGGCCCGAGGAGGTCCTCCGCAAGAACGAGGAGACCACCAGGGCCCAGCGGGAGGGGTTCCGCAAGGCGGTGAAGGCCGGGGTGCGGATCGCCTACGGGACCGACAGCGGGATCTACCCCCACGGGCTCGAGGCCCGGCAGCTTCCGTACATGGTCCGGCACGGCATGTCGCCCCTCCAGGCGCTGCGGAGCGCCACGATCGAGGCCGCGGAGCTGCTGGGGTGGGCCGATCGCGTGGGGTCGATCTCGGCCGGCCGGTACGCGGACCTGATCGCGGTGACCGGAGACGTCCTCGACGGCGAGCTCGAGGACTTCGCGGACGTGCCGTTCGTGATGAAGGGTGGCGCCGTCGCGAAGGACATGCGTCCCACGCCGTGAACGAACGTCCTCCGCGGATCGACGAGGGCCCGGATGGGGGATGATGACCTGGAGAGAGCGGGTGCCCGGAAGGAGCGTGCGATGAAGACCTGTCCCTACTGCGCCGAGGAGATCAAGGACGAGGCTATCAAGTGCCGGTGGTGCTTGAGCTGGCTGGTCGAGGAGGTTCCCGCCTCCGCCGTCACCGCCCCCGAAGGCATCGCGGAGACGAAGCCGGAGGAAGAGGAGGAGCGACCCAGGTCGGCCGCCGCGCCCTCAGCCTCGGAGCCGGCTCCGGGGCTTGAGTCCGTGGGCGGGGAGCCGCCGGCCGAGCCGGAGATCGGTTCGGCCGAGGAGACCCAGCTCATGCCGCAGGTGTCCGGGGCGCAGGACCAGGTGGAGTTCACGCACTCGGGGGAGCGGTACATCCTCGGCTACGGTCGAGAGTTCTTCGGCATCTGGGACCGCCAGTCGCCCGCCTCGCCGATCCAGCGGTTCCCGCGGACGGACGATGGCTGGCGCGATGCCTGGAACCGGTACGTGAGCATGGAGCACAACTTCATGGACCTCCGTACGGGCAGCGGCTGATCGTCCGTTCCGGAGAGCGCCCGAACCGCAGATCTTGTGCCGATCATGCAGACGGAAGACTCGATACTCGACCCGGCCCGTGGCTCGACCGAGCGCTCGAAGCCGGCGACAAGGACCGGATCGCGGGCTCCTTCGCCGAGGACCGCGAGCTCGAGCTGTTGGGCCTGCGACTGACCGGTCGCGACGGCGTGAGGACCTGGTTGGACTGGGTCTTCACCCATGCCGCCTCGTTGCGGTTCAGGCCTCGGCTGATCACGGTGGAGGGCGCCACCTTCGTCGAGGAGTTCGAAGTGGAGGTAACGTTGCGTGATGGTCGTCGGTTGCGTTCACGGTGGGCGGAGATCCTCGAGTTCCGCGAGAACTTCGTGACCAGCCTCTGCCCCTACTTCGATCCGCTCGAGCTCCTCGAGGCCGAAGGGCGGATCGCCGCGGCTCTCGCTCCGCTGGTCAGGAGGTTCGCCAGGCGGCGTCTGCACCCCCTGATCCCACCCTCCGTTGAGCTTCGAGCGGGCGACGGGAATCGAACCCGCACCGCCAGCTTGGAAGGCTGGGGCTCTACCATTGAGCTACGCCCGCGGCAGCTCGAAAGCCTAACAGGGTGCTGAAAAGGCCCTCGTAGGTCCACGACTTCGACGTCCGCGTCCGGCATCCTTCACGGAACCGAAGAGAGCGTCGGAGGTGTCGATGCGCGGAGAGCCCGAGCGGCAGATGGCCATGTTGACCACGCTCA
>DASQQQ010000374.1:0-7032 GCA_035643355.1 Actinomycetota bacterium
GCAGGGGCTCACCTTGGAGCGTGTGATCTACGGACGGCGGACCGTGCTCTCGGCCACCGATCTGTGAGGCTCAGCCGGTGACGAGCGCGGACGGGATCCCCACCGCGGGCCCCGGCCCCGGGATCGGCTCGCCCACCGCGATGCCCTGGGGCGTGATGAGGAACTCCCGCACCAGCGGGTCGTGGTAGCTGGCCCGGGTCTTCAGCACCGTGACGGTCCGGCGCACCTGTGACTGCGACCGCGTGTACTGGAGCAGGATCGCGTTGTCCGAGAGATGGGAGACCCCCATCTGGGAGATGCTGCCGATCGAGAAGACCTCGGGGAGCTCCAGGGTCATCATCAGGCTGACGTTCTGCCGGGTCATCCGCTGGCTCAGCGAGTAGACGTACTCGCGGAACCGCAGCTCGTCGTCCACGCTGATCCGCAGGTCCGACATGCTGTCCACGAGGACCCGCCGGGCGCCCTTCTCCTGGATGAGGTCGAGGAGCTCGTAGACCCATTCGTCGATGTACATGTCCACCGGGGAGCGGTACATGACGTGCACGTTGTCCTCGGACAGGGACCACCCGAATCCCCGGGCCACGCGCTCCAGCTGACTGGGGTTCTCTTGGAGCGTGGCGATGATTCCGGGCTCGCCCAGCCGGGCCCCGCCCATCACGAAGTGCAGGCCCATCAGGGTCTTCCCGGCACCGGTGGGGCCGGCGATCAGGGTGGAGGCGCCCGGCCAGTAGCCATCGGACAGCATGACGTCCAGAGCGTGGATGCCCGAGGAGCTCCGCTCGGGGACCTGGAGGTACCGGGCCTGATCGACGGGGTCCGCGAGCCTCGGGAAGACCTCCATCCCCGAGCTCGACAGCCGGTACGCATGCGTTCCGGACAGGTAGCTGCTCCCTCGGAGCTTGAGTACCTGCAGCGACCGGCGCTCTCGGGCACCGCTGCGCTCGAACGAGAGGAGCACGATGGCATCGGCCACGGCGGCCTCGGGGACGGAGGGGATCTCTTCGCGCGTGTACTCGCCCACCCAGAAGGAGGTGACGGACCGTGCGCTCAGCCGTCCCGCGAGCTCGTGGAGGAACGACCGGAACGCCTCCGGCTCGTTGGTGAAGGCATGCAGGGCCTTGAAGCTGTCGATCACGATGACGCTCGGATCGGCCTCCTGCAGCAGGCGCGCGATGCGTGCGGACACCCCGGCCAGGCCGTCGCGATCCAGGATGAGGGCCAGATCCTCGTAGAAGACGGAACGGCCGACGCTGCCGATGTCGAAGAAGCTCAGCTCCTGCCCGTACCGCACGATCTTGTCGAACGGCTCGGAGACCGTGGACAGGTAGTAGGCGGGCCGCTCCGGCGTGGCGTTCGCGAAGAGGTAGTGCTGCGCCAGGATCGTCTTGCCCGACCCCGGGGGCCCCACCAGCAGGTTGATGGATGACGCCGGGATGCCGCCGTCCAGGACCAGATCGAGGCGCTCGATGCCGCTGCCCAGGCGCTCGCTCACACTCGGGCGCCGCCCGGGGAACGCAGGAAGGCGCTGGTGCCGATCACGTCCTTCACCGTGGCGAGCAGCGTCAGGGGCTCGAGCGGCTTGCGCAGGAAGGCGTCGGCGCCCGCGGCCAGGGCCTCGTCGCGCGCGTCGAGCTGGGAAACGGCCACGATCCGCGAGACCCCTCCGCCCCGGAGCTCCCGGCAGAGATCGAACCCCGCCCCTCCCGAGATCAGCAGCTCCACGATGGCCACGTCCGCGGGATGGTCCCGCACCGCGCGCCTGGCGTCGTCGGCGTCCAGGGCGAGGACGACCTCGAACCCCTCGGTTTTGAGCAGGTACTCGGCCATGTCAGCCGCGTATGGATCCCGCTCCGCCAACAGGATCCGGAGGGTGAGGCTCTCTGGTGCGGGGAAGGGCTCGTTGCGTTGGCCCTGGGTCCGCTCGGCGAGCAGGCGGTGGGCCTCGGACGGGCTCATCCCCTGCTCGATCCAGCCGCACACCCGTCGCAGGGACTCGATCTGCAGCCGCGAGTACAGGCGCTGGCCGCCGGGGCTCCGATCGGGGATCACCGTCCCGTAGCGCTCCTCCCAGGTCCGCAGGGTGGAGACGGGGACCCCGAGCATCCGCGAGACGGCTCCGATGCTGTAGATGGGACTTCTGACCTCGCTCATCGCACTCAGGATACCCCCCTGGATCGACCGATGGAAAGGTTATCTCTTCACGCGAAGAGGTTTGTTCGGCGACACGATCCGGCCGAGCGTGCACTGAGCGAGTTTCCTCTTCACAAGGTTCCCACGATTGGTGTAGCATGCTCACGTGATGGACTCGGATCGAGGCGCACGTATCGAGGGGGCCGCGGCCCAGGCCGCATCCGTGAAGGGACCGGTCCCGAAGGTGCCCAGGTCTGCGTTCTTCTCGATCGCCACCGAGCGGGTCGGGGCCCATCCGTGCGTGCGTCTGCACGGCGAGTTGGACATGCTGCACGAGGGGGACATCCGCGACGCGCTCCTGGAGCTCGAGAAGGATGGCCCGGCGAAGCTGATCGTCGATCTGAGCGGCCTGTCGTTCATCGACTCCACCGGGCTGCGAGTGCTGCTGGAGGCCGATGCCCGGGCCCGAGAGGGCGGATGGGAGCTGGTCCTGGCCAAAGGCGCTCAGGAGCTGCCCAAGGTCTTCACGATCACCATGCTGGACAAGCGTCTCACCTTCGTCGACGACCCCTCGGAAGTGGACTAACGCCCCAGATCGAGGGGATGATCGGTGGGTGCTCCGAGTGGTCCCGCTCCCCTCTGGCGTGGCATCCGTGCCGGTGGCGCGTGCCGAGGCCCGGGACTTCGCTCATGGCATCTGCCCCGACCGTGCCCTGGATGTGGAGACCATCGCGAGCGAGCTGGTCACCAACGTGATCCGGCACGCGAGGGTCGGTCCGGCGACGCCCCTGGCCATGATCCTGGAGCACGGCGACGGGGGCATGCGACTGAGCGTCCGCGATCGCGGTCCGGGGTTCGACGCCCCGCCCGGCAAACCCGGCCGGAACCAGGTGTCGGGATGGGGGCTGTACCTGGTGGAGCGGCTCGCCGATCGCTGGGGGTTCGAGCGGCAGCCGGACGGGTTCGTGGTGTGGGCGGAGATCGGATCGCCGATGGGTCACGATGCGGAGGCCGATGACGGACACGACTGAGCTCTCCACCGACGCGGGGTCGGCGCTGGAGGAGGTCGGCACTGCAGGCTCAGGGCTGTTGCGCCATCCTCTGTGGTTCCCGGCGTCGCGCGCCCGGCTGGCCGGCGGGCTCGTGGTCGCCGTGGCGGGGTGTGCCGCGGCGGCGCCGCTCGCATCGACCCTTACCCTCCATCGCTTCCCGGGGATCGGCTTCCTGCTCGTGGTCCTGATCGCCACCCTGGTGGGGCGGCTGGCTTCGGGGCTGGTGGCGGCGGTGCTCTCGGGGGTGTTGCTGGACGTCGTGGTGATCCCTCCCACGGATGCCTTCAGCAGGCCGAAGGGGCCGGAGCTCCCGGGCCTGCTGATCTTCCTCGGGGCGTCGGTGGCCGTGGCGTGGATCGTCACCAGCCGGGAGGCGGCCAAGGCCCGAGCCGAGACCCTGGCCCTCGAAAACGCCGACCTGCTCGAGCTCGAACGCGTCGCGCGCGACGATGCCGAGGGCACCCGGGACCGGCTCGGTCTGGTGTCCCGGGTCAGCGAGCTCTTGGCCCTGTCCATGGACTACCCGGGAACCTACACGCGACTGGCGGAGCTGGTGGTGGGACGCTTGGCCAGCCTGTGCCTGATCGACGTGATCGACGAGTCGGGCCAGATCACGCGTCAGGCGGCGGTCCACCAGGACCCCGCCAAGCACGCGATCGTGAGCCGGCTGATGGACTTCCCTCCGTCGTTGGACGGGACGCACCCCGTGGCCCGCGTGCTGCGAGGCGGCACGGCCGAGTACTCGCCGGAGATACCGCCCGACTTCCTCCGGGACACCACCCGCGACGAGGAGCATCTGCGCATCGTGCGCGAGCTCGGGTTCCAGTCGTTCATGTGCCTGCCGCTGGCCACCCGGGGCCGGATCCTGGGCACGTTGACCCTCGTCTCCACCGATCCGGTCCGCCGGTTCGGCCAGGACGACCTGACCACCGCCGCCGAGATCGCCCGCCGGGCCGCCGTGCGGATCGACAACGCGCGCCTGTACCAGCAGCGGGACCACATCGCCCGGACCCTCCAGGAGGTCCTGCTTCCCAGGTCCCTGCCGAAGATCGCCGGCTTCGAGATGAGCGCCGGGTACTGGCCGGCGCGCGAGGGCCTGGAGGTCGGCGGCGACTTCTACGACGCGTTCCGACGGCCGGACGGATCGGTCGGTCTGGTGATCGGCGACGTGTGCGGCAAGGGGGCCGAGGCGGCCGCGGTGATGGGCGTGGCCCGGCAGGCCGTCCGGGTGGCGGGTATGAGCGAGAGTCGTCCGAGCGCGATCCTGGAGGTGGTGAACCGGTCCCTGCTCCTGGGCGACTTCGCGGATCGGTTCGTGACCGCCTGCGACGTCCGCCTCCGGCCTCGCGAGGACGGCGGGATGATGACCGCATGCAGCGCCGGGCACCCGTTCCCCCTGGTGGTGCGGGTGGACGGCTCGGTGAAGGCGATCGGGGAGCCGGGCAACTTCCTCGGCGTGTTCGAGGACGTGAAGCTGACCGATGTGGCCGAGTCCATCGAGCCGGGGGACCTGTTGGTCCTGTACACCGACGGCCTGGTGGAGTGGCCGCACGCCCCCGACGCGGAGGGGCGGTTCACCGCGCTGCTCAGCGACCATGCCGGGCGCTCCGCGCCCGAGGTCGTGGCCGCCGCCGGCGAGTGGTGGAGGACGGGCGTGGGTTCGGCCGCCCGCGACGACGCCGCCCTGCTCGTGGTCCGGTCGCTGCCCGGTAGCCCCGCGCCGCCCGGTGCCGCCGCCCGGTAGCCTCGAGCGGCTATCGTTCGTCGGCCCGATCACAGCAGGAGGGTCCCATCGAGCGCGGATCGGCCGGACGCAGGCGCGCCGTGCGGTGGTCGATCGCGGCGCTGATCGCCGTGGTGATCGTGGGATCGATCGTGGTGCTGGCCATCCGGCCCCCGAGCCCGCGTGGCACCCGTCGGTCCCCATCGGCCGGGGCCGAGGGGCGCGGTCGCGCGTACCGCTACATCTGGACCGGGACCCCCGGTAAGCGGTTCTCCAAGGCCGAGTTGGACGCCCTGGCCCGGGACGACCCGCTGGTGGTGATCGAGAAGGGCTACGGCACGACCTTCCAGGACTGGGATGCGGCCGCCCGGGACCTGCACGCCCGAGACCCGAACGCGATCGTGCTGGTGGACTTCCTGGCCGGCGCGCTGCCGCCCGCGCTCGAGGCTCGGTGGGGTGCCGCGTTCGATCCGGCCTGGATCCTGCGGGACCGGAACGGTGACGTGATGCGGGACTGCTCCGGCGGCCGATGCAAGTACCGGGTGGACGTCTCCGACCCTGCCTACCGGCGCTTCGTGGAGGGCCAGGTGATGAAACGCCTGCGGGCGGCCCCCTACGGGGGCGTGATGTACGACAACCTGCACCTGTACGACCGGGGCCGGTACCCGGACCTCAGCGACGCCAGGATCCGCGAGCTGAACGCCGGCTTCCGCTCCCTGCTGGTGGAGACCCGTCGGATGATCGGCCCGGACCATCTGTTGTTCTTCAACGGTGTGGCTCGGAGCATCGGCAAGGAGGACGTGGTGGACCGGGGCCTCGGGTTGCTGGGCGCCGCCGACGGCGCACAGGACGAGGTGTTCTGCTACCTGGACAACCAGGACGCCTTCCGCCCCGTCTCGGAGCTGATCCAGGACGACGCCACCTACCACCGGCTGGCGTCCCAGGGGGCCACGATCCTGGAGTCGGTCAAGGTGGAGAACCCGGCCGGGCAGGCCGATGCTGCGCACATCGAGCGCTACTGCTTCGGCCACTACCTGATGAGCTACGTGCCGGGCCACCTGCGGATCCAGTTCAAGGCCTACCCCACGCAGGGGGCGGGTCCGCAGATCCAAGAGAACTTCACCCCCGAGCAGACCCTCGACCTGGGGGCCCCCACGGCGGACTTCACGCAGGACGGGCAGGTACTGGAGCGGCGGTTCGAGAACGGGTGGGTGTTCGTGAACGTGAGCGACTCGCCGCAGACGATCGCCCTCCCCGAGCGGTTGACGCTCCGCACCGGCGGGACCGTCGGCGGGACCTACCGGGCGGGGGAGTCGTACACGATCGCCCCCACGGACGCCGCCTACTTCCTCCGGGGGTGAGGAACGCCACCGATCTGCGCCTTTGACGCCGAAGCGAAACCGCAGGTAGCATTGCTCGTCGGCCGCTCCGGCCGACCTCTTCACGTATGAAGACCTACAGTCCGAGGCCGCGCGACATCGAGCGCCGCTGGTACGTCATCGACGCCGGCGGTGCGGTGCTGGGCCGGCTGGCCACGGAGGTGGCCTCGATCCTGCGGGGCAAGCACAAGCCGATCTTCGCTCCACACATGGACACCGGCGACCACGTGATCGTGGTCAACGCGGCCGGGGTTCGGCTCACCGGGGGCAAGGAGGACAAGAAGGTCGCGTACCGCCATTCGGGGTATCCGGGCGGGCTCACCGCCACCGGGTACGCCAGGCTCCTGGCCGAGCGCCCGGCGTTCGTGGTGGAGAAGGCGGTGCGCGGGATGTTGCCGAAGAATCCCCTGGGGCGGTCGATGCTGAAGAAGCTCCAGGTGTACGCGGGGCCCGAGCATCCCCACCAGGCGCAGCAGCCCCGGCCGCTCCGGCTGGGGGAGGTCCCCAGGTGGGAGGGTCTGCCCGCGCCGAGGGCCGCCGCCGAGCCGGAGCCCGAGGACGCCAAGCGGCCCGCGCCGAAGCGCTCCACCGCCAAGCGGGCGGCCCGGACCGCTCCCGCCTCGGCGACCACGACCCAGGGCGAGGCCCCGGCCGAGGCTGAGGCCGAGGCGCCGGCGGCGAAGCGCTCCACGGGGAAGCGCTCCACCGCCAAGAAGACCACCGCCAAGAAGACGGCGGCCAAGAAGAC
>DASQQQ010000375.1:0-13144 GCA_035643355.1 Actinomycetota bacterium
GCCGTCCACGCTCACCACGCCTGCATCGGGGTCGTAGAAGCGGGCCAGGAGCCGGGCGATGGTGGTCTTGCCGGCCCCCGTCCTGCCGACCATCGCCACGGTCTGCCCGGCCGGGACCGTGAGGTCCAGATGGGGCAGCACCTCCATCCCCTCCCGGTAGCCGAAGCGCACGCCTTGGAACCGCACCTCGCCCAGCCAACCCCCCCTCGGCTCGGGCGCGGGGGCCGAGGGCATGGGGACCGACGGATCCTCCTCCAGCACGCCCGAGAGCTTCTCCAGCGCGGCGGCGGCCCCCTGGAACGCGTTGTAGAACTCGCTGATCTCGGCCATCGGCTCGAAGAACCGGCGCAGGTACAGGAGGAACGCGGCCAGCACGCCCACCTGCAGGGAGCCGTTCACCGCCCGGAGCCCCCCGTACAGGAGCACGGCTGCGGTGGTCACGTTGCCGATCAGCCGGATCCCCGGCCAGTAGATCGTGACGAGCTCGAACGTCCGGTACGTGGCGCGGCGGTAGTCCTCGTTCACACGGGCGAAGATCTCGTCATTGCGCGGCTCCCGTCGGAACGCGTGGACCGCGCGGATCCCCGCCAGCGACTCGGTGAAGTGGGTCACCACCAACGCCACGGCCGCTCGGGTCCGCCGGTAGGCCGTGGTGGACTCCAGCTGGAACCAACGGGAGAGGATCGTCAGCGGGACCAGCGCGGTCAGGGCCACCAGGCCCAGCGGCCGGTCCAGCACCACCAGGATCACACCGATGCTCACGATCGACAGGGCGGAGGTGACCAACGTGTCGAACCCGGCCTCCAGCAGCTCGGTGATGGCATCCAGGTCGGAGGTGAGCCGAGAGATCACCCGTCCCGAGGTGTACCGCTCGTGGAAGGCCAGGCTGAGGCGCTGGAAGTGCCCGAACACCCGCTCCCGCAGGTCGAGCAGCAGATCCTGGCCGACCCGGCCCGCCCCCATCACGAACAGCCGATAGGCGACCGCCTGCACGGCGGCCGCCACCACGATCGCTCCCACGATCACGTACAGGGTGAGCGGGTGGCCCTGCCCCACGGCCGGGATGCCGCGGTCGATGCCGAGGCCCACCAGCCAGGGTCCCGCCATCAAGGCAGCGTTCTGGACCAGCACGGCCAGCACCAACAACCAGATCCGGCCCCGGTGCGGCGCGAGGAGGGACCCCAGCAGGCGCCGGCTCCTGCGCTGGAGCAGGGCCGAGACCCGTCCCGAGAGCTCCTCGGCGTCCTCGGCGGCCACTCCTCGCCACTGCTCGACGGCGCTCATGAGGCGGCCAGGTCCTCGTCGGCGGTGGCAGACAGGACCGCGGCGTAGGCCGGCTCCCGCACCATCAGCTCGCTGTGGGCCCCCACCGCGATGAGGGACCCGTCCTGCAGCAGCGCCACCCGGTCGGCCAGGGCCACGGTGGAAGGCCGGTGCACCACCAGCAGACCGGTGGCGTCGCGGAGCACACGGGCCAAGGCCCGTTCGACCAGCGCCTCCGTGTGGATGTCGAGCGCCGAGAGCGGGTCGTCCAGCACCAGCACCCGCGGCCCGGTGATGGCCGCCCGGGCCAGGGCCAGCCGCTGCCGCTGCCCGCCGGAGAGGGACAGGCCTTGATCACCGATCCGCGTATCCAGCCCCCACGGCAGGTCGTGAACGAACTCGGCCTGGGCCAGCTCCAGCGCGGACCGGATCTCGGCATCGGTCGCCCCCGGGTGGCCGAGGGTGAGGTTCTCGCGCACGCTCATGGAGAACAGCGTGGGGTCCTCGAAGGCCACGGCGACGTGTCGCCGCAGCGAGGCCAGGCCGAGCTCGCGAACGTCGTGGCCGTCGAGGGTGACCCGGCCGCGCGTGACGTCGTACAGCCGAGGCACCAGCCCGGCCAGGGTGGTCTTCCCCGAACCCGTGGCCCCCACCACCGCGAGCGTCTCCCCCGGCTCGATCACCAGGTCGATCCCGCGCAGGACGTCCTCGCCGTCCCGTCCGGCGGACGGGTATCGGAACCACACGTCCTCGAAGGCGACGCGCCCCTTCGCCTCGAGCAAGGCCACCGCGCCCGGTCGATCGGCTACCGCTCGCGGCTCATCGAAGACCTCGTAGATCCGCTCTGCGGCGGTGGCGGCCTCCTGCGCCAGGGCCAGGATCCACCCCAGATCGATGACCGGCCACTGCAGGAGCACGAGCATGGCGGTGAAGGCCACCAGCGCTCCGAGCGACAGGCTCCCATGGCCCACGCCCTCCACCCCCACCAGGACCACGGCCGCCATCGTGAGCTGCGGGAAGAGCTCGAGCAGGGACCAGAAGCCGGCCCGCAGACGAACCATCTCGAGCGACGACGCGCGGAGGGTCCGGGCCGCCCGGCCGAACCGCCCTTGCAGCAGCGGCCCCCGCCCGAACGCCTTGGTCACCCTGATCCCGGTGGCGGATTCCTCGACCAGCGTGGCCAGGTCGCCCTGCTGATCCTGGACCCGGCGGGACACGTCCGCGTACCCGGTCCCGAACCGCTTGCCGAGCCACCCCACCGGCACCATGGTGACCCCCACCAGGATGCCGAGTGGAGCGTTCAAGACGATCAGCACGACGATCACGGTGGTCACCTGCACCGCGTTGACCACCATGAAGATCGCCCCGAACCCGAAGAACCGCCGGATCGCGCTGAGGTCGGTGGTGGCGCGCGAGAGGAGCTGGCCGGTCTGCCACCGGTCGTGGAAGGAGACCGGCAAGCGCTGGAGATGACCGTAGAGATCGTCCCGGATCTGTCGCTCGATCCGCAGGATCACCCCTTGCTGGACCCATCGTCGGCCGAAGATCAACCCCGCCTCGGCCACGCCCAAGCCCAGCGCCAGCAGGAACATCGGGATCAGCTGGGCCCGGTCGCCGTGACGGATCGGCCCGTTCACGATGGCCATGACGATGAGCGGAACAATCGTTCCGGCGCCGACGCCCAGAGCGGCGCAGCCCAGCATGATCAGCATCCGGCCCCGGTAGGGCCGGATGTAGCTCCGCATGCGCCACAGCGGTCGGAACCGTCCCAGGAAGGTCACCCACAGAGAATCTCACCCGAGGGGACCTTCACCGGCGAGCCCCACGGTCGAGGTTCCAGCCCGCGGCTCTCGCATGGGGACTCGCGCAGATGGACCAGCGGTCGTGATGAGGATGCGGGTGGCGATACGCTTCCCGCCCGAGGTAGGGTCGTTGGATCGGAGGAACTTCGTTCGCCACCCGAGAGGGGGACGTATGGCCGCCGGAAGATCAGAGCCGTTCCTGCCCGCCAGCCCAGCCCGCACCCGGGAGCCCAAGTTCGACATGGTGCGGAAGGGCTACGACCCCACCCAGGTGCTCGAGTACCTGAGCCGGGTCGCGGACCGGGTCCAGGGACTGGAACGGCGGATCCAGCAGCTGGGCTCGGAGCTCGAGGAGGCCCGGCGGCAACGGGAAGCGGCGATGCAGGCCCCGCCCACCGAGGACCTGTACGAGTCCATGTCGACACGCGTGGCGGATCTGATGCGAACCTTCGACCAGGACGTCGAACGGCTCCGCTCGGAGGCCCAAGCAGAAGCCGAGCGGATCGTGGCCGATGCCCGGAGCGAGGCGGAACGCGTTGGCCAGGGGATCGAGAACCTCCGTCAGGAAGCCCGGGCCCAGGCCGACCGGATCCTCGCCGAGGCTCGGGCCGAGTCCGACCGCATCCGGCTCGATGCCCAGGGCAAGGCCGAGGACGTACGCGCGGCCGCCGAGCGGGTCGAGCACGAAGCGCGGGAGCGCATCTCCCGCAACGTGTCCGATCTGGAGAACCAGCGGGCGCTGCTCGTCGAACAGCTCCGGGACATCCGCCGGCGCATGCTCGAGACGCTCGGGAGCCTGGAAGGGATCGTGCAGCCGGCGCCGGAGGACCAGGGGGTCGTGGTGGTCGACGCTCCCGACCACGAGGAGCGTAGCCACAGCAGCTGATCCGGGCCGGGTCCGGCGGCTCGGGGACCGCCGCGAGGGTACCGCACGCTCGGTACCCCGGGTACGGCGTCCGGTGGATGCGTCCACCCCAACGCTTCGCCCATGATGCGCAGGCAGGAACCGCGGCTCGTCTGCGCGTGGCCGGCCGGGCCGCAGCCGGGAAGGAGTGGATGTGAAGAGGTTCGCGTTCGTCATTCTCGTGGCGGGGCTCATCTGCACGGTCGTGCCCTCGGCCTCTGGTGCACCGGCGGCCACGGTGGTCCACGTGACCCGGTTGTCCACCTGGCACCGTCCCAGTCCGGATCCCACCGGCATCGCGTATCAGCGTGGCACCGGCCGGCTCATCGTGGTGGACAGCGAGGTCGACGAGACGCCCTGGTACAAGGGTGCCAACGTCTGGCTGAAGCCTCTGGCCCGAAGGACCCCGGCCGGTCATTGGTCGACCCTGCGCTTCTCCCAGGAGCCGACGGACGTCGCGGTGCGTGGCCCCCGCACGCTGGTCTTCACCGACGACCAGCGCCACCGGATCTTCTTCGTGCACCCGGGATCGGACCACCGCTGGGGGACCAGCGATGACGTGGTGAGCCAGATCCCCACCGGAGCGTTCGGGGCCCAGGACGCGGAGGGCCTCGCGTTCGCCAAGCAGCGCAAGCGCACCTTCCTGCTGGTGCTGAGCGGTAAGCGGTCGATGGTGTTCCGGCTGGCCCCGGGTCGCAACGGTCGGTTCGATGGCGTGCCCCCGACCGGTGACGACGTCGTACGCGGACGCTTCTCCACCGCGGCCCTGGGTCTGACCGATCCGAAGGGGATCGCCTGGGATAGGCGGTCGAAGCTGCTGTACATCGTCGGTCACGACCAGGAGATGATCCTCCGGACCAGGCTCCGGGGCGCCCTGGTCGACACGATCGACCTGTCCGCGACCACGATCCGACACCTGTCGGGCATCACCCTGGCGCCGGGCAGCAGGGACGGCTCGGTGCGGCACGTCTACCTCACGGACTGGGGCGCCCGCCACAAGAACGACGGCCGGATCTTCGAGATCGCCATCCACGCGGGATGACGGCCTGATCCGACCGGTCGTTCCCTGGGACCCGAGCCGCGGACCGGTGCGCCTGCGGGGCTCCCATCGCCTCCGCGCGCGTGTATATGCTCCTGGGAACCGGAAGTCTCACGGAAGGAGGGGCTCTCGTGAGCGGTCCCACGTGGTTGCGGCGCTCGCCGCGTCTGGTCCTCGTGGTGCTGGTGGTAGGGGTGGCGTTGGTCGCCGGAGCGGCCGCGTTCGCCACCGACGAGCCGGCGATCCATACCCTCACGCCGCACTCGGAGGACCAGATCACCAACATCGACGTGCTCCGTCAGCAGATCCGGAACTACTACGGTGACCCCTTCGGCACCGGGAGGTTCAGCAGCGACAGCTACTACGCCAAGGAGGCCCGCTCCGTCGCCGAGGAAGGCCGCGAGTGGATCGCGACCGCTTCGCGCACCGACCACTCGTCGGCGACCAAGGCGATCGTGCTGGACGTCGACGACACCACGCTCGCGACCTGGAACTACGAGGTCTACAGCAACTGGGACTACGACCCGGCCACGAACGCCACGTTCGTGACCGAGCAGAGATTCCCCAAGGTGCCCGGCATGGTCCGCATGGTCAGGAAGGCGGTCCGCAAGGGGTTCGCGATCTTCTACCTCACCGGCCGTCCCACCTCACAGGAGCAGGCCACGCTCGGCAACCTGACGAACGACGGCATCGGGGTGGACGCCGGCTACCCGGCACCGACCACCCTGCCCACCGGTGAGGATGGGCTGTTCACCAAGCCCGACGTCGCCGATTACCCCGACTACCTGCAGGAGGCCTGCGCGGCAGACCCGGGCGGCAAGTGCACGACGGTGCACTACAAGTCGGCCACCCGCGCCTACATCGAGTCGCTCGGCTACGAGGTCGTCGGGAACTTCGGCGATCAGTTCAGCGACCTCGAGGGCGGTCACGCCAACCGGACGTTCAAGCTGCCGAACCCGAACTACTTCCTCCCGTAAGCCAAGAGCACACACCCGGTCCGGCCCCGCGGCCGGACCGGGTGCTCCGGCCGGGAACCTTGCCTCGCAGGCTCACTCGGTATGGGCCGGGGGTCGACCGTGGAGCGGGACCGGGGGCCCGGCCGTGGTCAGGCAGGTGGGTAGGGGGCGGACAGCCGCGCCCGCGCCTCAGGAGAGCCAGAAGATCGCGATGAAGGCGCCGAACAGCGCCAGCGTCGAGGAGCGCGCGAACTCGTGGGCGTGCGCCTCGGAGATGAAGTGGGCGGACGAGACGTAGATCAGGGTTCCGGCCCCGAACGCGGCCACCGAGGCGCGGATCCATGCGGCGGTGCCCGTGAGCCACCAGGCCGACGCCGCGGCACCTCCCATCAGCGCGATGATCGTGGCGGACACCCAGATCCCGAGCGCCGCGCCCGAGCGTCGATCGGCCAGACCGAGCTGGCCGAGGTTGAAGCCGTCGTTCAGGTTCGAGGTACCGAACGCCGTTGCCAGCGCGACCCCCGTGCCGCCCGCAGCCAGCCCCAGGACCGCACCGTGCGCCAGCCGCATCACCATCAGGCTCCCTCCGAGCACGGCCAGCCCGCGCCCCCGGCCATGGCGACGGTGGAGGGTTTCCGCGCGCTCCCGTTGCTCCGCCTTCGGCCCTGCGGTGACCCCCGCGTGCATCACCAGGTCGTAGCCGTAGACGACGGCCAGGCCGGCGGCCGCGGCCGCCGCGACCAACCACAGGGAGGTGAGCCGTGCGGCCCGAGGGAGCAGGTCGAACGCCACCGCTCCCAGGGTGGCCCCGGCCGCCGCCCCGAAGGTGATCGAGTGGGCCAGGCTGCTGCGCACGCGGACCCCCGCCAGCGCTCCCACGGCCGTGGGGAACCCCGCCGCGCCGGACAGGAGGAGAGCCGCCAGGTGGTCGCTCACCGGAGAGGGGTACCCGTGCCGGGTCCTCGACACGCGGGCGACCCCGGTGGGGGCCGATCAGACCGGGCCCACCGGGGTCACCGTGAGATGCGTACCCGGGAACCCGCCCCTGCACGCAGGCCTACACGTTCGCCTGGTTGCCCGAGCCGCTCCCGGGCTCACCCCTCGCCGGCCACCGCGCAGAAGTGCTCCTTCACCCACTGCTCGATCGCCTCGTTGAACGCCTCCTCGTAGGAGCGGCCCGTGGCCTCGGCGATGGTGCGGACCAGCTGCTGGAAGCGCTCGTAGGCGGCGCGACGACCCTCCGCCCCCCGGTACCGCCAGTCGCTCTCCGCGTCCAGCGCCGCCCGGCACAGCTCGGCGAGCTCCGTATCCGTTGCCATCGCGACCTCCGGTTCCCTCTGGGACGCGCGAACCTCACATCGAGGGTCCATGTCCGTGCAGACCGTCCCCAGGGCCCTTGGTCCCGTCCCAGACCGGACCTTCGCCCACCGCGGCCGCCCGGCCGACGGCTCAACGCCTGTTCGAGCCGGCCGTCGGCGCCGATAGGCCGAGCTCGTCGATGGAGATCTCGCGCATCCGGTACTTCTGGATCTTCCCGGTCACGGTCATGGGGAACTCGTCGGTGAAGCGGACGTACCGGGGGATCTTGTACGAGGCGATGCGTCCGCGGCAGAAGGATCGGATCTCCTCCTCCCTGGCCCGGGCTCCCGACTTCCGTCGGACCCAGGCGCAGACCTCCTCGCCGTACGTGGGGTCGGGCACGCCCACCACGTGCACCTCGGCCACCGTGGGGTGGGTGAAGAGGAAGTCCTCGATCTCCCGCGGATACACGTTCTCGCCGCCGCGGATGATCATGTCCTTGATCCTGCCCACGATCTCCACGTAGCCGTCGTGCCGCATGATCGCCAGGTCGCCCGAGTGCATCCACCGGGCCCGGTCGATCGCCTGCTGGGTGGCCTCGGGGTCCTCCCAATAGCCCAGCATCACCGAGTACCCGCGCGTGCACAGCTCGCCCGGCGCCCCCCTGGGGACGGTGGCCCCGGTGACCGGGTCGAGGATCTTGGCCTCGACGTGCGGATGGATCGCCCCACCGTCGAGACACGACGGTCCAGGTCGTCATGGGGGAGCGACTGGAACGAGACGGGCGAGGTCTCGGTCATGCCGTAGCAGATCGTGACCTCGTGCATGTGCATGCGGTCCACCTCCTGCTTCATGACCTCCACGGGACAGGGGGCTCCGGCCATGATCCCGGTTCGCAGGCTGCTCAGGTCGAAGCGGTCGAACCCGGGGCTGCCGAGCTCCGACACGAACATCGTCGGCACCCCGTACAGAGCCGTGCACCGTTCCCGCTCGACCGCCTGGAGCACCGCGTGCGGGTGGAACGCCTCGCCGGGCAGCACCACCGTCGTGCCGTGGGTGAGCGCCGCCAGGGTGCCCATCACCATCCCGAAGCAGTGATAGAAGGGCACCGGCACGCAGATCCGGTCGCCCGGCACGAGGCCCAGCCGCTCGCCAACGAAGAAGCCGTTGTTGAGGATGTTGTGGTGGGAGAGCGTGGCGCCTTTGGGCAGGCCGGTGGTACCCGACGTGTACTGGATGTTGATGGGGTCGTCCACGTCCGGCTCCGAGCCGCGCTCCGCCACCGCCTCCCTGGGGACCTTCCCGGCGCCGGACAGGAACGCCCCCCACGAGGACGCCCAGCTCTCTTCCGCCCCCAGGAGGACGATCCGTCCCAGGGACGGGGCCCGGGACCGGACCCGGTCCAGCATGGCCACGTAGTCGGTGGACCGGAAGTTGCGGGCCGCGACCAGCACCCCGATCCCCGAGCGGCGAAGGACGAACTCGAGCTCGTGGGTTCGATACGCGGGGTTGACGTTCACCAGGATGGCGCCGATCAGCGCCGTCGCGTACTGGACCAGGGTCCACTCGGCGCGGTTGGCGCTCCAGATACCCACGCGGTCGCCCCGAGCCACCCCCAGGGCCAGCAGCGCGCGAGCCACCTCCTCGCTGGCCTCCTCCAGCTGGGCGAAGGTCAGTCGGATGTCCTGGTGCGGCGCCACCAGGGCCTCTACATCGGGATGAGCGGAAGCCGAGCGTCGCAGCTGATCGCCGATGGTGCGTCCCAGCAGCGGACGATCGGCCCGGCCGGACACGTAGGACGGCTCCACGCCGCTCACCTCCCTCGGCGCAGGCATCGTGCCGCGGTCCGGCCACGCCGAGGGGGGCCGAACGGTCGCCGGTGGACGGGGCGAGCGGCCCGCCGGGCGCTAGGTCACATCGACGAGGCGGGACAGGTCGAGGTCGCGCCCCTCGAACCCCCGGAGCCACTGGCGCACGTTCTCGCCCAGGTGGGGCACGAAGTAGCCGCCCTCCTGCAGCACGATCGTGCGGCGGTCCAGCGCGGCCACCCGCTTGCCCACCTCGTGGTACACGGGGGTGGTGAGGGCCAGGTCGCAGATCGGGTCCCGGCCGTAGGTGTCGATCCCCAGCGAGATCACCAGCGTGTCGCCCCCGAAGGCGGCGATCGCGGCGATGGCCGTCTCCAGGTCCTGCAGGTACCGCTCGTCCGTGCAGCCGGCCGGCAGCGGGAGGTTCACGTTGGTCCCCTCCCCCTCGCCCACGCCCCGTTCGTCGGCGAACCCGGTGAAGTAGGGGTAGGCCCGGTCCGGATCCCCGTGCAGCGATACGTACAGGACGTCGCCCCGCTCGTAGAAGATCTGCTGGGTCCCGTTCCCATGGTGGTAGTCGACGTCCAGGATGGCGACCGGCTCGGTGGTGCGCATCGCGAGGTGGTCGGCCACGATGGCCGCGTTGTTGAAGAAGCAGTAGCCGCCGAAGGCCCGACGCGCCGCGTGATGGCCCGGCGGACGGCAGAGCCCGTACGCCACCCGCTCACCGCCCAGCACGACGTCGGCCGCGGTGAGGGCCACGTCCACCGCGGCGCATGCCGCCGCGTACGTCCCCTCCACGATCGGGGTCGCCGTGTCGAAGCACCACGCCCCGATCCGGCCGAGCGGCGTGGCGGGCGCCGGTCCCGGGCCCATCCCCTCCCGCAGCGCCGGCAGTGGGAAGGTGTCGGGGAAGATCTCCGGGCTCCCCGCCCCCGACTCCACCCAGTCCCCCCAGAGCTCCTCGAGGAACCCGATCATCTCCGGGTCGTGCACCGCCTCGATCGGCCCGTGGCCGTGCCCGGACGGCTCCTCCAACTCGAACCCCCCGTCCGCCTCCAGCGCGGCCCGGATCGACTCCGCCCGGGCCGGGGTCTCGTACAGCTCGATGGCCCGCCCGTCCGAGACCTCGTGCTGGGGGGCATGGTGGAGATGCTCGGGGCTGTAGACGACTCGCACGTCGGCTCCTCCTCCCAGGGCTCGTCCTAGGGCTCGCGGACGAACAGGTCCCTCAGGGCGCGGAGCGCCCGCCCTCGATGGCTGATGCGGTCCTTCTCGGCGGCGTCGAGCTCGGCCATGGTGCGGTCCCAACCGGCCGGCACGAAGATCGGATCGTACCCGAAGCCGCCACTGCCCCGGGGCTTCGAGATCAACGTGCCCTCGCAGTGGCCCTCCGCCCAGACCTCGCGTCCGTCCGGCCAGGCGACCGCCGAGACGCACCGGTACCGAGCGGTGCGCCCGGCCGCCGGGATCCCGGCCAGCGCTCGCACCAGCATGGCCAGGTTCCGCTGGTCGGTCGCGTGGGGGCCCGCGTACCGGGCCGAGCGAGGACCGGGGGCGCCGCCCAGCGCGTCCACCTCGATCCCCGAGTCGTCGGCCAGGGCGGGCGTCTGCCGGGCCCGTGCCACGCCATGGGCCTTGAGCAGCGCGTTGTCCAGGTACGTGTTCCCGCTCTCCTCGATCTCCGGCCAGGAGCCGTCGCCCGGCCGGGCCCGATCCCACTCCACCGGCCAGTCGGCGCAGATCGCCACGATCTCCCGGATCTTCCCGGGGTTGCGGGAGGCGATGGCCAGGCGGGGCGGGAAGCTCACGCGCCCAGGGCCTGGCGCTGGATCTCGGTCAGCTGCCGGATCCCCACCTCGGCCAGATCGAGCAGGGACGACAGGTCCTGCCGGGAGAAGGGAGAGCCCTCCGCGGTGCCCTGGATCTCGACGAGCCGTCCGCCACCGGTCATCACCACGTTGAAGTCCACGTCGGCCCCGGCGTCCTCTTCGTAGGACAGGTCGAGCACGGCACGCCCGTCGAGGATCCCCGCCGAGACCGCGGCGACGCTGTCGGTCAGTACCTCACGCTTCAAGGCGCCGCGATCGCGGAGCGATCGGACGGCCAGGGCCAGGGCGATGTACCCGGCCGTGATCGAGGCGGTCCGGGTCCCGGCGTCCGCCTGCAGGACGTCGCAGTCCACCCAGATCGTGCCCTCCCCCATCGCGGCCAGGTCCACCACCGAGCGGAGCGAGCGGCCCACCAGACGCTGGATCTCCTGGGTCCGGCCTGACGGCCGCCCCCGGCCCACCTCGCGCGGGGTCCGCGCGGTGGTGGCCCTCGGCAGCATCGAGTACTCCGCGGTGACCCATCCTCGGCCGGTCCCGTGCAGGAACCGCGGGGCCCGGTCCTCGAAGGAGGCCGCCACCAGGACCTTGGTCCGCCCCATCTCGAGCAGGACCGAGCCCTCCGCCCACTCCTGGTACCCGAGCTCCACCTTCACCGGACGCAGATCGGCCGGCCCTCGTCCGTCGGGGCGGTCGCTCACTCGCCCACCTCGAAGCGGGAACCCTCCACCGCGACGTCCACCGGGCCGTCGTACACATCGGCCGCCTCCGAGCGCGAGCGCTCCCGGTCGTGGGTGGGGAGCAGGTGTGTGAGCACCAGTCGCCCCACCCCTCCGGCCTTGGCGTACCCGCCGGCCTGGCGGGCGGACAGGTGGAAGGGCTGCAGTTCGTCGGCGTCCTGGTACGTCGCCTCGGAGAGGAACAGGTCGGCATCCCGGGCCAGATCGACGGCCGCGGGGGTGGGTCCGGTATCGCCCGTGTAGGCCAGCGCGGAGCCGTTGGACTCGATCCGGAAGCCGAGCGCCGGCAGCCCCAGGTGGGACATCGCGCTGGCGGAGACCCGGAACGGCCCCACCTCGAACCCGTCCTCGGGCGAGACCTCGTGGACGTCGAAGCCGATGCGGAAGCCCTCGATGCTCTCCTCGGAGAGCAGCGCCACCACCCGGTCGCCGAACCCCTTGGGGATGTACAGGGGCATGCCGTTCGCGCCCATCCCGGCGTAGTAGCGCGCGTAGAAGAGCGGGTAGACGTCGACGCAGTGATCCGCGTGCTCGTGGGTGATGATCATCGCGTCCACGTCGGCGATCGAGATGTGCTTCTGCAGGTTGGCCATGGTGCCCGACCCGGCGTCCACCCACAGGTTGAAGCCATCCTGGCGGATCAGGTACCCGCTGAGCGCGGTCCCCCGATCGGGCCAGCTGCCCGTTGCCCCCAGGACGATCAGCTCCATGTGGCCTCCTCGATGCGCCGGGCCTCGACGGAGGCCACGGGACCGATCTCCGGCCCCAGGAAGTGGTGCGCCACGGCCCGGAACCGCTCCGGGTCGCCGGTGGTCAGGAACTCGTGCACGGGCGGGGCACCGCTCGGGCGGAGCAGGTCGCGCTCCACGAGGGTCGCGTAGACGTCCTTGGCCGTCTCCTCGGCCGACGACACCAGCACCACCTCGTTGCCCATGACCATCTGGATCAGGCCCGACAGCATCGGGTAGTGCGTGCAGCCCAGGACCAACGTGTCGACCCCCTCCTCCCGCAGCGGCTCAAGATACTCCTTCGCGGCCGCCAGCAACTCGGGGCTGGAGGTATCGCCCGCCTCGACGTGTTCCACGAAGAGGGGACAGGCCCGCGAGAACAGCCGGACCTCGGGTTCCGCCGCTCCCACCGCGCGATCGTAGGCGCCGCTGGCCACCGTGGCCTCGGTGCCGATCAACCCGACCCGCCGGTTCCGCGTGGTCCGGACCGCCGCGCGGGCTCCCGGGTCGATCACCCCGACCACCGGAACCGCCGCCGCATCGGTGACCTGCCGGATCGCGGCCACCTCGATCGAGTTGCAGGCCACCACGAGCATCTTCACGTCCCGGGAGACCAGGTAGCCGGCGGTCTCCAGGGCGAAGGACCGGATCTGCTCCAGGGGACGGGGCCCGTAGGGGAACCTGGCGTTGTCGCCCACGTAGAGGACCGGCTCGTTCGGCAGGAGGTCGAGCACGGCCCGGGCCACCGTGAGCCCGCCCACCCCAGAATCGAACAC
>DASQQQ010000376.1:0-2497 GCA_035643355.1 Actinomycetota bacterium
GTGCAACCGGTCTTCCGGCCTTACAACTGATTGAGCGAGGGGAGCGTGGGCCGCACCGCGTCTCGGGACCTGAGATCCGTGCGCCCCGGGGACCCGGACGGGTCGTCGGAGGGCGCCGTCGCAGCCGGAGCGCTCGCCGCCGGCGACGTGCTCCATAGTCTGGTAACCGAGCTCTTCCCGATCCCCCGTAGCCTGACGGGTGAGGGGGTGCGGGAGACCCTGAGACGCCTCCGCGAGATCGTCCCGCTCGAGATCCGGGAAGTACCCAGCGGGACCAGGGTGCTGGACTGGACGGTGCCGAAGGAGTGGAACGTCCGCGAGGCCTGGATCCGGGACCCCCGGGGCCGGACCGTCGTGGACTTCCGGGACTGCAACCTGCACGTGGTGGGCTACAGCGTTCCGGTGCACGCCCGGCTCCCGCGCGACGAGCTGGTCCGGCACGTCCACACGTTGCCCGACCACCCGGACTGGATCCCCTACCGGACCTCCTACTACGACGAGAGCTGGGGCTTCTGCATGGCGCACCGGCAGCTGGAGGCGCTGGAGCAGGGCGAATACGAGGTGCGGATCGACGCGTCGCTGGAGGACGGGGGCCTGACGTACGGGGAATGCTACCTCACAGGGGAGCTGGACGAGGAGATCCTGATCTCGTGCCACGTGTGCCATCCCGCCCTGGCCAACGACAACCTGTCGGGCATCGCGGTGGCCACGTACCTGGCGAAGGGCCTCCACGAGCGGCCCCGCCGTTATTCCTACCGGTTTCTGTTCGTGCCCGGGACGATCGGATCGATCGCCTGGCTGGCCCTGAACGAGGGGGCGCTGAGGCGGATCCGGGGCGGCCTGGTCCTGGCCGGCGTCGGCGACCCCGGCGGCCTGACGTACAAGCGGAGCCGGCGCGGCGATGCGGAGATCGACCGGGCGGCCGCGCACGTGCTGAGGCACTCGGGCGAGGAGCACGACGTCCAGGAGTTCATCCCCTACGGCTACGACGAGCGGCAGTACTGCTCGCCGGGCTTCGACCTGCCCGTCGGCTGTCTCATGCGGACGCCGTGGGGGACCTATCCGGAATACCACACGTCCGCGGACGACCCGGGCCTGGTGCGGCCCGAGAGCCTGGCGGGGTCGTTGGCGGTCTGTCGCGCCATCGTCGAGGTCCTCGAGGGGAACCGCACGTACCTGAACCTCAGCCCGAAGGGCGAGCCACAGCTGGGCCGGCGGGGCCTCTACGACCGCGTGGGCGGTCGGGTGGATCGGAAGGACCGGATCCTGGCCCTGTTGTGGGTCCTGAACCTGTCCGACGGGGGCCAAGATCTGCTGGCGATCGCCGACCGGGCCGGGATGCCGTTCGGGCGGGTCCGCTGGGCGGCGGACGCCCTGCTGGACGCCGGTCTGCTGGAGGAGCGACGTCCGTGACCCACGACTTCGCCGTGGTCGGCGGCGGCCTGGTCGGCCTGGCCGTCGCCCGGGAGCTGACGGGGCGGTATCCGGGGACCGGCGTGCTGGTCCTGGAGAAGGAGGACCGGTGGGCCGCCCACCAGAGCGGGCACAACAGCGGCGTGCTGCACTCGGGCGTCTATTACAAGCCCGGCAGCCTGAAGGCGCGGCTGTGTCGCGCGGGCCACACGGCGATGCTGGACTTCTGCCGCCAGCGCGGGATCCCGCACCGGGTCACCGGGAAGGTGGTCGTGGCGACCGAGCACCGGGAGCTGGGCGCGCTGGCGGAGCTGGAGCGGCGGGGCCGGGCGAACGGGCTGGAGGTGACGCGGTTGGGTCCGGCGGAGCTGCGGGAGATCGAGCCGCACGCCGCGGGGATCGCCGCGCTCCGGGTCCCCGAGGCCGGGGTAGTGGATTTCCCGGCGGTCGCGGACGCGCTGGCCGCGGTCGTGGCGGAGCGCGGCGGCGATCTCCACCTGGGGTCGGAGGTCCGGGCCCTGTCGGCGGACGACGGGCGCGTCACGATCGAGACGGAGCCGGAGACGTTCCGGGCGCGTGCGCTGGTCAACTGCGCGGGCCTCCAGGGCGACCGGATCGCCGAGCTGATGGGCGTGCGGCCGCCCGCCCGCATCGTGCCGTTCCGGGGCGAGTACTGGGAGCTGCGGCCGGAGCGCAGCGATCTGGTCCGGGCGCTCATCTACCCCGTGCCGGACCCCCGCTTCCCGTTCCTGGGCGTCCACTTCACCCGCGCCATCGACGGGACGGTCCACGCCGGCCCGAACGCCGTGCTGAGCCTGAAGCGGGAGGGGTACCGGCGCTCGGACGTCGATCCGGGCGACGCGGCCGAGGTCCTGGCCTACGCCGGGTTCTGGCGGTTCGTGGCGCGGTTCTGGCGTACCGCCGCATCGGAGGCCCGCCGCTCGCTGAGCGGGCGCGCCTTCGTCCGCAGCCTGCAGAGGCTCGTGCCGGAGGTGGTTCGGGCGGATGTGCTCCGGGGCGGCTCCGGGGTCCGCGCCCAGGCGCTGGCCCGGGACGGCCGGCTGGTGGACGACTTCCTGCTGAT
>DASQQQ010000377.1:0-3211 GCA_035643355.1 Actinomycetota bacterium
GTGGACCGGTTGAACCGCCGCTGGCTCATGGTGGTCTGCGACGGCGCCCGCGCCGTCCTCTGCCTCGGCTTCTTCCTGGTCCAGGGCTCGGAGATGGTGTGGCTCGCCTACGTGCTACTGGCCCTGATCTCCTCGTTCACCGCCGCCTTCGACCCGGCCACCGAGGCCTCCCTGCCCAACCTGGTGGGGCCCCGTGACCTGGTGACCGCCAACGCGCTGGCGGGGTCGCTGTGGGGCACGATGCTCGCGGTGGGTGCCGCCCTGGGTGGGATCGTGGCGGCCGTCCTGGGTCGGGATGCCGCCTTCCTGATCGATGCCGCCTCCTTCGCCCTCTCGGGAGCGCTGATCGCACGGATCCGGCGTTCCTTCTCCGAGGAACGCGAGGAGGAAGGGCAACACCCCGGCATCGTGGCGGCCAGCGTGGAGACGGCCAGGTACGCGCGGAAGGACCACGGAGTGCTGGCCCTGCTCTCGGTGAAGGCCGGGTTCGGTCTCGGTGCCGGGGTGCTCGTGCTGATCTCGGTGTTCGCCCAGGACGTGTTCCACCGGGAGGAGATCGGCATCGGCATCCTGATGTCGGCTCGTGGCGTGGGAGCCTTGATCGGGCCCTTCGCGGGACGGCGCTTCCTCGGCCCCAACGACCGCCGCCTGTTCTCCGCGATCGCCACGGCCCTGGTGGTCTTCGGCATCGGCTATGCGGCGCTGGGACTGACGCCTTCGTTGGCCCTCGCCTCGGTGGCGGTCGGGGTGGCGCATCTGGGGGGAGGCGCCCAGTGGACGCTGTCCTCCTACGGCCTCCAACGGGCGGTGCCCGACCGGATCCGGGGGCGGATCTTCGCCTTCGACGGCGCCCTGATCACGCTCACGCTCACCATCTCGAGCATCGTGACCGGATGGTCCGCCAACCGGTTCGGCCCTCGGCCCACCGCCATCGGGCTCGGCGCGGTGGCGGTCGCGTACGCGGCCCTCTGGACCTGGTTCACGACCGACGTCCGCCGCACGGCGCTCTGGGGGCAGCCCGACGCCCTCGGTGCGGACCCCGGTGCCGACTAACCGCCCTGGGGTGGCATGGGGGGCGGGGGCGGTGGGACCGGACCAGACCCAGCCGAGGGCCCCTGGCCCGAGGGCATCCCCGGGCCCGCGGAGCGCTCGGCCGGCGGGGCTCCCGGCTCGCCGAAGGAGACCGACGGCCCAGGCTGCGTGAAGTTCACCTGCGGAGGACCGGCCTCCCGCATCGCGTCGGGGATCTCGAAGAACTCCGCTTCCCGGAAGTTGAACATGTTGGCCATCATGTTGGAGGGGAAGGCCTGGACCCGCCGGTTGTAGTCGCGCACGTTGGCGTTGTAGAAGCGACGCGCGGTCTGGAGCCGGTCCTCCGTGTTCGACAGCTCCGCCTGGAGGGCCAGGAAGTTCTGGTTCGCCTTCAGCTCCGGATAGTTCTCCGCCACCGCGAACAGCTGACGCAGCGCGGCCACGAAGGGCCCCTCCGCCGCGGCCTGCTCGGCCGGCGTCCCGGTGGCCGAGACGGCCGCGGCCCGGGCCCGGGTGACCTCGTCGAACACGCCTCGCTCGTGCGCGGCGTAGCCCTTGACCGTCTCCACCAGGTTCGGGATGAGGTCGTACCGGCGCCGGAGCTCCGTGTCGATGTTCGCCCAGGAGTCGTTGATCAGCTGCTTCTGGGAGATGAACCGGTTGTACATGACGACGGCGCCGATGGCCGCGAGCACCACGATGCCCAGGACGATCCAGAGCCAGATCATGACGGGTCCTTTCTCGGGTTCATCGCGCGACAGCCTACCGACTCGCCCCCAGCCCGTATAGCTCGTGGACCACGGGCGGCACCTGGTCGCGGAACCCCTTGGTCGTTCCGATCAGGGGGATCAGATCGGTCGGACGGCGACGCTTGCTGAAGCAGAGCAGCCAGGTGGCACAGACCTCGAACTGGAAGGCGGCGTCCGCCTGCAGCAGCCAGCGCATCATCCGCTGGTCGATGAAGTCGTTCGCGAACTTGCGGTCCTTGCCCTTGACGTTGAAGGCTCGGTTGAACTCGTCGAGCTCGAACTCGATATCCCCCAGCCCCAGGTGGTCGGCCAGGCGTGTGAACAGGTTCTCGCGATCGATGGTCAGGTGGGGGCACGCGGCCTGGATCTCGGTCAGGGCGCACGAGTACCGGTGGTAGGTCTTCGACCGCCGGCCCTGGGAGTCGGTGGACTCCTCGTAGTACCAGTAGTCGAACTCGCGCACCGGCATCCCCTGCCAGGTGCCGTACAGCAGGTTCTCGGTGCCCCGTCCGTTGCCCTTCGTGAACAGGGCGAACGGCAGCGCCAGGCAGCCCAGCGTGTCCCGGGCCGAGAAGTCCAGGCCCAGTTGGCGAGCCATCCCGGCCAGCTCCTGACGGCGCTTCTGCTTCAGGTAGTAGGACAGGTAGGCGGCGGCACCGGCGGCCGCGGCGAAGAGCAGGAAGACGAGGATCTCCATGACCCGCGTATCGGACCACCCCGCGCGGGGGTGAAGCAACCAGCCGCTACGACGAGCCGGAGGCGCGACCCCTTCGCCCGCCGAGCAAGACGGCGACGCCGAGCGCGATCAACAAGGCGGGCAGCACGTAGCGGGGTCGGATGCTCCACACGTCGAGCCGATCCAGCAGGAAGCCGAGGCCGGCGACGGCGAAGAACACCCCCCACACCACCGCGGCACGGTTCGTCCGGGGTTCAGCCACTGCGGACCTCCACCCGACCGATGCCCACCGATAGGTCCATCCGCAGGAGGGGGCCGGCGTCGTTGGTCACAGGCGACCGATCCTCCACGCCGAACCCGTCCTGGGTCTGGCCGAACAGGTCCGTCTGCCCGATGCCCGCCCGGGCGCGGACGTCAACCGATCCGAACCTCGCGGGAACCACGACGACCAGCTGCCCCACGCCGACGTGCGCCCGGATCACGACGTGGTCGGGAACCGCGACCGGGACGCCGCTCCTCGATAGATCGATCGTCAGCTTGCCCACGGCCAGCTCATAGGTGTGATCGGCGACCGTGCTCGGACGGTACGTCCGGTCGCCGACCCCACCTCTGAAGGGGACGTCGACCACCGTCCCCGCCAGCAGGATCAGGGTGAGGACGATCCCCAGGGCGATCGGACCGCCCTGGCTTCCGCCGCGGGGGGCGGCCACCACGAGTGCGAGCCCAAGAGCGATCAGGACCGCCGGCAGGATCA
>DASQQQ010000378.1:0-11380 GCA_035643355.1 Actinomycetota bacterium
CGCCTCACTCGTTCTTCGACCGCGTTTACGATCGCTGGAGGGAGGCCTGCGATGACGCCTGGAGGCGGGTCCTGCGCTTCGTCGAGGTTGGGTGATCTCCGAGCCGGTCCTCAGCAGCTTCCCAGCTTCGGCGGGTACCTAAGGGGTGAGGTTCCCACCGGGGGGACCGGAAGAAGGTGTCCGACGTGAACGAACCGGTCGAACGCGAACCGCGGTCCTCGGCACCCGAGGGCGCCACACCGGCACGCCCCATGGGGTCCGAGCCCGAGCCATGGCCCGGCTTCCGGGCCGGGATGCCGCCGCCTCCGGCCCCGCCCCCTCGCAGGGCCGGGTCGCCGTGGGCGAGCGAGCCCACCCCTCCCAGCCACCGGCCCCGTCGGGTCTTCGTGGCTCTGATGACGGCGATCCTGCTGCTGGTGGCGGGGATCGGCATCGTGAACATCTCCGCCCGCAGCGCCCCCTCCACCTCCGAGGTGGGAACCCCCGCGGCTCCGGGCCGGAGCGGCAGCGCTTCCCTGGCCGAGGTGCGCCGGGCCGTGGTGAACATCAACACGTTCGCCCAGTCGATCGACTCGCCGCCGGGGAGCGGGAACCTCAGGCCGCTGGGCGCGGGGACGGGGATGATCCTGACCTCTGACGGCGAGATCCTGACGAACAACCACGTGATCCGCCAGGCGGCCAGCATCCGCGTATCGATCCCCGGGCGCTCCCAGACCTACACGGCCTCGGTGGTGGGAGCGGCTCCCTCGGCGGACGTGGCCCTGATCAAGATCGACAACGTGTCCGGTCTGCCCACGGTGACCATGGCGGATCCATCCACCGTGAACATCGGCGACCGGGTGACCGCCCTGGGGAACGCGCTGGGCCGGGGTGGCTCGCCCACCGTGACCAAGGGGGTGATCACGGGGATGGATCGCAGCATCACCGCTCGAGATCCGATCTCCTCACCCGAGCGGCTCTCGGGCCTGATCCAGACCGATGCGAAGATCGTGCCCGGTGACTCCGGAGGTCCGCTGGTCGACACATCCGGCCACGTGGTCGGCATGATCACGGCCGGATCCGCAACCCAGGGCGGTGGGTCGGCCACCGTCGGGTTCGCCATCCCCACCAGCACCGCGATCCAGCTGGTGAACAAGATGCGGGCCGGTGAGGCCAGCTCGACCATCCTGCTCGGTGAGCGCGGGTACCTGGGCGTGGCCGTGCCCCCCGCGGACTCCACGCAGGCGATCGGCATCCGGCAGCGCCTGGGTTCGGGGAGAGATACGGGCGCGCCGGTGGTGGGCATCCAGCCTCAGGGTCCTGCGGATCAGGCCGGGATGACCGCTCCGGCCCTCATCACCTCGATCGACGGGCGGTCCATCGGCTCGGCCGACGCGCTGGGCCCGGCGATCCACGCCCACAAGCCGGGCGACAAGATCCAGGTGACCTGGGTGGATCAGAGCGGGACGCATACCGCGACCGTCACGCTCATCCCGGGCCCCGCGGTCTGAGCGGCGACCCCCCTGCCACAGACCGGCGCGCGGTTCGACCCGTCGGCCCGCTCTCAGCGGTCGGGCCCGACGGGTCCCGCGCGATCCTCGATCTCCCAGGCGTGATCCAGCACGTGCCAGGCCGTCCGCCGGGTGAAGTACCGCGGGGTCCATCGAGCGCCACCGCGGGGGCCGGCCTCGGGCACCCCGTCCCGGACGGCCGAGACGAGACCGTCGAGCACGGCGGTCCGGAGCGATGCCAGCTCCCCGTTCGCGTCGCCCTGCGGGTCGAGGCGATGGCGATGCCCCAGCCGGCTCAGGTACGCGGTCTCAGCGCTCAGCACATGCAGCACGATGGCATCCAGCTCCCGGCCCCCGCCCCGCGGCCCCTTCCGTAGGTCGGCCCCCTTGGCGCCCGCAACCGCGGCGTCGAAAGCTCGCCAGCAGGCGCGGAGGATCGTCTGCATCCGGTGGAGCTCACGTTCGTCCACTGGGCGGTGATCGGCCTCGGGGGTGATGGACGGCGCACCGAAGTCCGTGGTGCTGTCCCCGACCGCGCGCTCGACCACGCCGAAGGCGGCCGGGTCGTCCACCGCCGTGAACCCCAGCCTCGTGCCTCGGAGGGCCCTCGCGTACCGGGCGGCGTGGTCGGCCAGGGCGCCGAGCGCCGTGGCCTCGTCCCTCCCGCTGCGGCTCCATCCCGGCCAGTCGATCGCTCCGGCGAAGGTCCGTTTGCGGGCGACCTCCAGGTACACGGGGACGGTTCGGGGGACCGGCATGGACCGAAGCCTACCCGCGGCTCAGGCCGGTGGCGCGGTGACCGCGCGCAGGTTCGCTTCGGGAGCCACTGGAGGCACCGAGCAGCCCGGCGCCACCAGGACGCCGGTGCCCCCGGTCCCCTCGACCGCGGCGCGGACCTGATCGGCCACCTCCCTGGCCGATCCCTCGAGCATGGTGCCGTCGTGGTCCACGCCGCCCATCACGGCCCGGCCCATGAGGGTCCGGCCCTCGGCCAGGGAGGGGTTGCCGGGCTCGTGGACAGACCAGTTGACCGCGGCCGTAGCCAGGGCCGAGGCGACCGGGAAGTGGAGCCTCGGTCCGCACAGGTGCAGCACGTTGAACCAGGCGCCACCCGCTGCCTCCAGGACCCGCCGGTCGTGGGGCAGGGCGAGGGCCCGGTATTCCTCGGGCCCGAGCAGATCGGTGGAGGCGTACCCCGAGATCGCGAAGAAGATCCCTGCGGCGCCGGCCTCCAGCGATCGGGCGGCGAACGTCGCCAGCGTGCCGGCGATCCCGGCCAGCGCCGGGGTCACCGCGTCCGGGTGCTCGCGCAGCTCCCGCGCCGCGAGCGGCTTGTCCTCACCGCGCAGGTACCCGGCCACGGTCAGCGGGGAGAAGATCGTCTGGATCACGGGGATCGCGGGGCCGAGCTCTCGGACCACCAAGCGCAGCGCTTCCACCTGCTCCTGCAGGGCCGGAGCGCCGGGGTCGATCGGACGGACCGAGGACCATCCCTCCGGGGAGGAAACCACCCGGTGCAGCTGCACGGGCGCTTGCTCGAACCGCGGATGGGGGAGGTACTCGGCGCCCCATGCCTGCGCGAAGCAGCAGGCGCGGGGCTGGAGCTTCACGAAGTCCCACCCGTAGGAGCGCTGCCTGGCCGCGGTGACCTCGGCCAGCTCGACCGCAGACCACTCCTGGCGGTAGGTGTGCCCCCACCACGCGGCGGGCGGCCGGTCCGGCCGCTGTAGGGCCAGGGCTGCTCGGACGCGATCGATGGGATCCATGCCCTCCGAGTCTAGGGCGAGCTCGACGATCAGAGGTCAAGCCGCTCGCCTGGCGCGTCGGGTGTTCTGGACCCGAACGCGGCGGACGCGGGAGGAGGTCGAGCGACGGGCGCGGGCGGTGGCACCGGTCGACGGCCAGCGTTCCCCACGCAGGCAGGGCCCGCAGAGGAAGATCGGGCCTCGGGGGGCCAGGTCGTTCACCTCGCCGCATCGGGCGCAGGACACGCCGGCGCGGTACACGACGTCGCGCGGATCGCCACCCCCGTATGGGACGCTCATCGTCTGCTCGCTCACCCCTGTGAGGTTCCCCGAACCGTGCACCGCAAACGCGTTGTCGTGGCCCGCGAGGAGGCTCTCGGACCGCTGGGATACTCGTTGGGAGGATCGGTTCCCCGATGTCGGATCTCCGAGGAGGTCGCTCATGGCGGGCAACGTGCACATCCGGGTCAACGAGCGCGACCGCGAGGCGCCGGCCGATCCCGAGCGCAGCCTGCTGGTCTGGCTACGCGAGGAGCTGGGCCTGACCGGTCCGAAGTACGGGTGCGGGGAGGGCGCGTGCGGAGCGTGCACGGTCCTGCTGGACGGCGAGCCGGTCCGCTCCTGCATCCTCCCGCTGCCCGAGGCCTCGAGCCGGACGGTCACCACGATCGAGGGTCTGGCCCCCGAGGGATCGATGCATCCGGCGGAGCGCGCCTTCGCCGAGGTCGGGGCGATGCAGTGCGGGTACTGCACCCCAGGCATGGTGATGGCCACCGCTGCGCTCCTCCAGACGACCCCGGACCCGAACGATGGAGAGATCGGCGAAGCCTTGTCCGGCAACCTCTGCCGGTGCTGCACCTACCCCAGGATCGTGCGGGCCGTGCACCGAGCCGCCGAGCTGTCCCGCGACGCGACCTCCATGGGTCGGATCCCCCGGCCCGGGCCGAGGGCGGACGAGCGGTGGCCCCGCCCCCGCCGTCCGTGGGGCCTGACCGATCGCGCCGACCGGGACTGGTTCGACGTGCTGCCCCCCGGACTGGTGGTGGTCCTGCCGGCCGAGACCCAGGCGACCGGCTGGGTCCCCTCGGCCGGCGCCTGGATCCACCTCGACCGGGGGGGCCGCGTCACCGCGTTCATCGGCAAGGTGGATGTTGGGCAGGACAACCGGACGGCGCTGGGCCTGCGCGTGGCCCGGGAGCTCCACCTGCCGCTCGAGCAAGTCGACCTGGTGATGGGCGACACCGATCTGTGCCCGTTCGACCCCGGGACCTTCGGGAGCCGCTCCATGCCCGATGCCGGCCAGACGCTGGCGCGGGCCGCCGCCGGGGCGCGGGAGGTGCTGGCCGAGATCGCGGGCCAGCGCTGGGGCGTGGAGCCCTCCTCGCTGCACGCCGTCGATGGGTCGTTCCGCCGGAGCGACACGGGAGAAGAGCTAGGGTACGGGGATCTGGTCGGCGATGGCCCTCGGGTCGAAGTCCTCTCCCGCGAGCCGCCCCCCACCGTGCCGGCGGGGGACCCGACCGTCCGCCGTCCGGTTCCGACCATCGGCGCCCTGGAAGCGGCCACCGGCGTCCGTGGGTACCCCACGGACGTGGTCCGCCCCGGGATGCTGCACGGCGCGGTGCTGCGGCCACCCGCCATGGGGGCGACGCCGCGCGCCCTCGACACGTCGGCCGCCCAGATGCAGGGGGGGACGATCGTGCACGAGGACACGTTCGTGGGGGCGGTCTCGGACGACCCGATGGCGCCGGCCCGAGCATTGGCCGCCGTGCGCGCCGAGTGGAACCTGGCGCCCCAGCCATCGGAGGGGGAGCTGGTCCAGCACCTGCGTTCCCACCCCATCCAGGCCGAGGGCTGGGGCGGGGTGTTCGAGGACGAGTATGGGGACCTCGACGCCGCGCTTTCCGACGCCGCGGTCCGCCTGGCAGCCACGTACACCACGGCCTTCATCGCCCACGTCCCGCTCGAGGCCCGGGCCGCGGTCGCGGAGTGGGAGGACGGGCGCGTCACGGTGTGGACCGGGACCCAGCGTCCGTTCCCGGTTCGCGAGGAGGTGGCCGAGGCGCTCGGCATCCCGTCCGAGGACGTCCGGGTGATCGTCCCGCCCACCGGTGCCGGCTACGGAGGCAAGCACACCGGCGAGGCCGCGGTGGAGGCGGCGCGCCTGGCCCGAGCCATCGGTGCTCCGGTCAAGGTCCGGTGGAGCCGTGAGGAGGAGTTCTGGTGGGGCTACTTCCGCCCCGCCGCGGTCATCGACGTGCGGAGCGGTGCGCACCGGGACGGGACCCTCACCGCCTGGGAGTTCGTGAACATCAACTCGGGGCCGGCGGCGATCGGGTGCCCTTACGACGTGCCGAACCAGCGGATCCGCTTCCAGCCGGCGGACTCCCCGCTGCGGCAGGGGTCGTACCGGGCGTTGGCCGCCACCGCGAACCACTTCGCGCGGGAGTCCCACATCGACGAGCTCGCGTGCGAGCTGGGGATCGACCCGCTCGAGATCCGACTGCGGAACCTCTCCGATGAGCGCCTGGGGGAGGTCTTCCGGACCGCCGCCGAGCGCGCGGGGTGGCCCGGGCGGGGCTTCCCACGGGGCCGGGGGCTGGGGATCGCCGGGGGAATCGAGAAGGACGGCCGGGTGGCTACGGTGGCCGACGTCCGGGTCGACCCCGAGGGGCGCCTCCAGATCCTGAGGATCGTGACCGCGTTCGACTGCGGCGCGATCGTCGATCCGGACAACCTCACGAACCAGATCGAGGGAGCCACCGTGATGGGGCTCGGCGGGGCGCTGTTCGAGCGGATCCGGTTCGGGCAGGGCCGGATCCTGAACGGCTGCATGTCGGACTACCGCGTGCCGCGGATCGGGGATGTGCCGCCGGTCGAGGTGGTGCTCGTGGACCGTCCCGACCTGCCCCCGGCCGGCGGCGGGGAGACGCCGATCGTGGGCGTGGCGCCCGCCATCGCCAACGCCGTCTTCGCCGCCACCGGACGACGCCTGCGCTCGATGCCGCTGGTCCCCGACGACGTGGTGCCGTAGCCCCATCGGCCCCGCACGTTCCCGGAGCCGGATCAGGACCTCCGTCGCCGGCTCGATCCCGTGCCCGACGGGTCGGCCGCACCGTGCACTGGCGTAGGCTCGGGTGGTGAGCGATCGCGCGGTCGTGATCGGCGGCGGAGCCATCGGCATCGCCTGCGCCCACTTCCTCACCTCCGCGGGATTCGCCGTCACCGTCGTGGACCGGGGCGAGGTCGGCCGGGGCTGCTCCTTCGCGAACGCCGGGCTCATCGTTCCCGGGGATCCGTACCCCCTCCCCGGGCCGGGGGTCGTGCGGGAGGGCCTGCGACACCTGGCCCGACGGGACGGTCCATTCGCCATCCGTCCGCGCCTGGATCCATCGCTGGCTCGATGGTTGTGGACCTTCCGCCGCTCCAGTGACGGGGTCACGTACGAGCGCGGGAAGGCGGCGCTCGCGTCCCTCAGCCGGGCCAGCCTGCAGCTGTACGAGGACCTGGCGGCGGCAGGCGAGATCGACTTCGGCTTCCGGCGTGTCTCGTTGATCCGCGTGTTCCTCTCGCCGGGCTGGAGAGCGCCGACCCGGACGGGGGTGCGGGATCTGCAGGCGATGGGGTTCCGGGCCTCGGTGCTGGAACCGGACGAGCTGCGGGAGCTGGAGCCGGCGCTGGCACCCGCTGTGGGCGGTGGCGTCGTGGTCGAGGGGCAGGCCTCCGGTGACTGCTTCGCCTACGTGCGGAGCCTGGCCGCTCGGCTGAGGTCCCGAGGCGTCCGGATCCTCGAGCGCCGGAGGGTCCACCACGTCGTGGTTCGGGACGGCCGGGCCTGCGGGGTGTCCGTGGCCGAGACGAGCGCAGGGCGCGGGTGGGCACGCGAGGAGATCCCCGCGGACCTGGTCGTGCTGGCGGCCGGGGCGTGGACCCCCGCCCTGAGCTCAGCGCTCGGTCTCCGGGTCCCCATCCAGCCGGCCACGGGCTACAGCGCCACCGTTCCCACCTGGTCGGGGGCGCCCCGGCAACCGCTCATGGTCGAGGAGCGCCACGTCGCGATCACGCCCCTGGGAGATCGAGTGCGGATCGGGGGGACCCTGGAGCTGTCGGGGTTCCGGACGTCACCCGATCCCGTCCGCGCCGGTGCGGTGCTCCGCGGGGCCGGTGAGGCGCTGGCGGAGCCCCCTCCCGCGCAGCCGGTGGACACGTGGTTCGGCTTCCGGCCCCTGACCCCCGACGACCTCCCCCTGATCGGATGGGCTCCGGGAGTGCGGGCGCTGATCGTGGCGGCAGGCCACGGGACGTTGGGGTTCACGCAGTCGCCCATCACGGGCAAGCTGGTCGCCGAGCTGGCGTGCGGCGAACCGACATCGGTCCCCCTGGAGCCGTTCCGCCCGGATCGCTTCGGACGCCGCGTTCGCGCTCACGGGAGCCGCCGGTCCCCCTAGACTTCGGGTCATGGCTGCTTGCCCTGCATGCGGCACGGAGAACCCTGAGGCTGCGAGGTTCTGCAACGCCTGCGGCGAGCGGCTGCCCGAGGCGGAGATCGCTGCCGAGGTGCGCAAGACCGTGACGGTGGTGTTCTGCGACGTCACCGGGTCGACCGCGCTCGGGGAGCGCCTGGACCCCGAGGCGTTGCGCCGGGTGATGAGCCGGTACTTCGCCACCATGACGGAGGCCATCGAGCGTCATGGGGGGACGGTGGAGAAGTTCATCGGGGACGCCGTGATGGCGGTGTTCGGCATCCCCTCGACGCACGAGGACGATGCCCTGCGAGCGGTCCGGGCGGCGAGCGAGATGCGCGAGGCGCTCCGTCGGCTGAACAAGGAGCTGGAGCGCGACCACGGCGCCACCCTCGAGTGCCGGATCGGTGTCAACACCGGCGAGGTGGTGGCGGGTGACGCGAGCGTGCGGCAGGCTCTGGTCACCGGGGACGCCGTCAACGTGGCGGCTCGCCTGGAGCAGGCCGCTCGGCCCGGCGAGGTCCTGATGGCGGAGGTCACGCATCGGTTGGTCCGAGACGCCGTGGTGGCGGATGCGGTGGAGCCCCTGGAGCTGAAGGGGAAGCGCGAGCGCATCGCGGCGCACCGGCTGCTCACCGTCCACGCCGGCGCGGCGGGCGTGGCCCGCCGGCTGGACTCGCCCCTGGTCGGCCGCACCCGCCAGCTCGCCAAGCTCCGCCAGGCCTTCGAGGAGGTGGCCGAGGAGCGGGTGTGCCACCTCTTCACGATCCTCGGCCCTCCGGGGGTGGGCAAGTCGCGGCTCCTGCAGGAAGCGCTGGGCCAGGTGGGTGAGGGCTGGATCGTGCTCCGGGGGCGATGCCTCTCGTACGGAGAAGGCATCACCTACTGGCCCTTGGCCGAGATCGTCCGGGATGCGATCGGGCCGGACGGCTCCCCGGAGCGGGGCGATCCCACGGCCGCGATCGCGGATCTGGTGACCGACGATCCTTCCGGGGACGAGGTGGCGGTCCGCGTCTCGCAGCTGGTGGGAGGCTCCATCGACGTGGCCGCTCCCCCCGAGGAGCTCGGATGGGCCGTCCGCCGCTTCCTGGAAGCCATGGCCCGAGCTCGTCCGCTGGCGGTGGTCCTCGAGGACCTCCACTGGGCGGAGCCCCAGCTCCTGGATCTGGTGGACCAGGTGGCCGACCTCAGTCGCGACGCCCCGATCCTGCTGGCGTGCCTGGCCCGCCCCGACCTGCTGGAGCTGCGGCCGGGGTGGGGTGGCGGGAAGCTCCACGCCACCACCGCGTCGTTGGAGCCGTTGTCGGAGCAGGAGTGCCAGCGCTTGGTGGAGAACCTGCTGGCCGGTGGGTCCCTGGACCGACGGACCCGGGATCGGATCGTAGCGGCGGCCGACGGCAACCCGCTGTTCGTGGAGGAGACGATTGGGATGCTGGTCGACGACGGGCTCCTGCAGAAGCAGGGAGAGACGTGGAACGCCACGCGAGACCTGACCGAGGTCGCGGTGCCGCCCACGATCCAGGCGCTCCTCGCGGCCCGTCTGGACCGTCTCGACGAGATCGAGCGGGCGGTGCTGGGACGGGCGTCGGTGATGGGCGATGTCTTCTACGTGGACGCGGTCGGCGCCCTCGGACCGACCGGCGACGGCAGTCCCACGGCGCGCATCCTGCCGCTCGTCCGTCGAGACCTCCTCCGCCCCGAGGTCTCCGACCTGCCCGGGCACGAGGCGTTCCGCTTCCACCACGCCCTGCTGCGCGACGCCGCCTACCAGATGCTGCCCAAGGAGGTCCGTGCCGACCTGCACGAGCGCTTCGCCGACTGGCTCGCCGCCACCGCCATGACCATCGACACCGATGAGTTCGTGGGCTACCACCTCGAGCAGGCCCATCGGTACCTGGTGGAGCTCGGTCCCGAGGACGAGGACGCCCGGGCGCTCGCGGATCGGGCCGCCGATCGGTTGTCGGCGGCGGGGACCCGAGCCTTCGAACGGGGCGATCGCACGGCCGCCGAGAAGCTCTTGCGCCGAGCGGTCGCCCTGCGCTCCTCGGAGGATCCGCGTCGGTCGGTGGACCTGCTGACGTTGGGGTGGGTCGCTCTGGACGCCGACCGCGCCACCGATGCGCGGGAGGCGTTCTCGGAGGCCCTCGACCTAGCCCGCTCCGCCCGGGAGGAGCGGCTCGAGGCCCACGCCGAGCTGGGGATGGCGACATCCGGATGGCTGGTCGACCCCGAGGGCGGCTCCGTGATGATGGCGGATGTGGTCGACCGGCTCCTGCCACGGTTCGAGGCATGGGGGGACGAGCACGGGTCGGCGCTCGCCTACCTCTGCCGGTCACAGATCCACTGGAACCACTGCCGGTTCGAGCGGGCGCGCCGGGACTGCATGCTCGCCGTGGACCACGCTCGGGCCGGGGGCGACGCGACCGTCGAGCGGCTGGCAGCGCAGAACGCGGTGGCCGCTGCCCTGCTGGGGCCCACGGACGCAGAAGGTATCCGAACCGACCTGGCCGGGTTCGAGCGGGGTGTCGGAGGGCTTCCCTCCTCCCGGCCGCTCGCGCTCATGACCCGGGCGGTGCTCGCGGCCATGGTCGGCGATCTGGAAGGGGCGCGTTCCCTCCGGGAACAGGGTTTCGACATGGCCAAGGAGCTGTTCGGCGAGGTTCCGGCGGGAGGCCTGGAAGCCGGCTGGCAGTCGGAGATGCTGGCCGGAGATCCCCGGGTGGCCGAGGGACTCGCGAGGCTGCAGTATGAGCAGATCTCGACGTACGGTGACGTGGCCCACGCCTCCACCGTGGCTGGTCACCGTGCGACCTCACTCCTGGAGCTCGGGCAGGTGGAGGAGGCCCGCCGACTGGCGGACGAGTGTCGGCGGACCAGTGCCAGCGACGACGCTGTCAACCAGGTGATCTGGCGCAGCGTCGTGGCGCGGGTGCTGGCTGCCGAGGGGAGGTTCGAGGAGGCTTCGAGGCTGATCGCCGAGGCGGTCGAGTGGAGCGAGCGCACGGACATGGTGGTAGAGCAGGCCAGGACGCGCTTCGACCAGGCGGAGATCCACCGGCTGGAGGGGCGGAAGTCGGATGCGCGGACCGCGCTCCTGGCCGCCCGGGCGCTCTGCGAGCGCAAGGGGATCGCCGTGTGGGTCGAACGCGCCGATCGGCGACTCGCGGAGCTCGACGCCTGATCCCGGGCCTCGCGCACTGCAGGTGATGTAGGGCGCGTGGCTCAAGGACGGCGTGCAGACCGGCGAGCACAGGGCACGGACGGACTGGGATGTTGGCATGGGGGTACCCTTGCCTCGATGCAGGTCGATACCGGGTTCGAGGGGCTGGTGACCGAGCGGCTGCGGCTGCGGCGATCCGGGCCCGATGACGCCGACCAGATCTCGGCCTATCGCAGCGATCCCCGCGTGCACCGGTACCAGGGATGGGATCGCACCGATCCCGAGGGCGTGCGGCGTGAGATCGAGGAGATGGCGGCGCGCGCACCCGGGGAGCCGGGCGGCTGGGTGCAGCTCACCGTCGAGGACCGGGAGAGTGGGCGACTGGTGGGCGACGTGGGCTTCAGCCCGGCCGAGGGAGAACCTGCAGTCATCAAGATCGGCTACACGATCTCGCCGGCCTTCCAGGGCCGCGGCTACGCCACCGAGGCCGTACGTGCGCTGGTCGACTACCTCTTCGACACC
>DASQQQ010000379.1:0-2676 GCA_035643355.1 Actinomycetota bacterium
CTGACGTTCGACCGCGAGCGCGTGCAGGTGGATGGCAGCCTGCAGGACGTCGGCCGGGGAGCGGCGGCGATCGAGGCGAAGTACGAGGGAGAGGCGCTCACCGTCGCCTTCAACCCGACCTACTTGAGCGACGGAGTGGGAGCGGTCGAGGACAACGAGGTGGTGATCGAGGTCCGGGACGGTCTGAAGCCGGCGCTGGTGCACGGCAGCGAGCGGCGGGGCTTCCTGTACCTGCTGATGCCGGTCCGCCTGCCCGCATGACGCCCGCTGGCCAGGCTGAAGAGCCCGGCCAGCGGGTCGCCGTCGATTCCGGCCGGCAGCGCCCACCGTCCATCCGGCCCGGACGGTGGGCCGCCGCTCCTTCGCGTCGGGGGACAGGGGCGCTTGCGGTCGATTCCGGTCCCGGAGGGGCCTTCGCGCCGTTTCCTCCACGTCTCCGCCTGCCGGGCTCCCGCCGTCTCGGCAACGAGGTCCGCGCCATGTCAACGCCGGCCCATCAGCGCCAGGCCCCGGCAGCCCGGTCACCCTCGGCCGGCCGGCGTTGGGCCGGGATATCGTGGAGCCGTTCCATGTCCTGGGCGAGCAGCGCCGCGAGCGGGAGCGGCGGGAACGCCATGAACCCGGGCGGCTGAGGGGGCGCATGTACGTCGAACGTCTGGAGCTGGTGGACTTTCGCAACCACTCCATGGTCGCGCTTGACCTGTTGCCTGGGGCCTCGGTGCTGGTGGGACCCAATGGGGTGGGCAAGACCAATGTGCTCGAGGCCATCGGCTACCTGACCACCCTGGGGTCGCACCGGTCCGGGCCCGAGTCGAGCCTGGTGCGCGTGGGGGCATCCGCCGCCATCGTGCGCGCGGCGGTGGTGCGAGAGGGGCACACGGTTGTGGTCGATCTCGAGATTCGACCTGGAGCCGGCGCCCGGGCGCGGGTCAATCGAGCACCGCTCCCCAGAGCGCGGGATGCCCTCGGGATCGTCCGGGCGACGCTGTTCGCTCCCGAGGATCTCGCCCTGGTCCGTGGGGACCCGGAGGACCGTCGCCGGTTCCTGGACACGCTGGCCGTCCAGCGGCTGCCTCGCTACCTGGCGCTCCGTCAGGACTACGACAGGGTGCTTCGCCAGCGGAACACGTTGCTGCGCAGCGCCGGCGGCCGGATGCCGGCAGGTACCGGCCTGGCCACGCTCGACGTCTGGGATGAGAAGCTGGCGGCTGCCGGCGCGGAGCTCTGGGCGGAGCGCCTCCGCCTGATCGAGTTGATCCGCGCCCCTGTGGAACGGTCATACCAGGACCTGGCCGGCCAGCCGGACCGCGTGCGCATGGTCTACGTCTCCTCTGTGCTGGGCGACCAAGAGGTGGAGCCGGACGCTCCCCGGCTGGCCCGGACGCTGCGGGAGCGTCTTCTGGCGGATCGTGCCCGTGAGGTGGAGCGGGGGGTCACGTTGTCGGGGCCCCATCGGGACGAGCTTGCCCTGTCCGTGCGTGAGCTTCCGGCGCGGACCCACGCCTCGCAGGGAGAGGCCTGGTCGCTGGCGCTGGCGTTGCGGCTGGGGGCCCATCGGCTCCTTGCCGAGGAGGGCGAGGAGCCGATGCTGCTCCTCGACGACGTGTTCGCGGAGCTCGACCGGCGCCGGCGTGAGCGGTTGGCGGATCTGGCGCTGACGGTCGAGCAGGCCATCATTACCGCGTCCGTGCTGGACGAGCTGCCTTTGCACGGCAAGGCGACGATGTTTCACGTGAAACCAAGCCGCATCACGAGGGAGGCTGCTCGATGAATCCTCGGCCACCGGCGGCTTCCCACCGCGCGTGCTCCTCAGCAGGGCGGGCGCCGTCATGAGCCCGGATCCGAGGCCGATCGGTGAGGAGATCGATCGGATGCTGCGGTCCAGAGGCTGGCAACAGCGGCTGGTCGCAGCCCGCCTCGTGGCCCGCTGGTCGGAGGTCGTCGGCCCGGCGGTCGCCAACCACTGCCAGCCAAGGCGGCTCGAAGACGACGGCACGTTGACGGTTGTGGCCGATTCAGCCGCCTGGGCCACCCAACTCTCCTACCTCCAGGCCACGCTGCTCGAGCGCGTCGCCGCGATTGTCGGCCCACGGGTGGTCAAGCAGGTGCGGGTGCGGGCCGGTGCCGCCGCCGGCTTCGGCCGTGGCGCGCGAGCGAAGCCTTGACCGTCGGCGGTTCCGCCGGCAAGGGGAGTTGTCGCGGTCCCGGGGTATGACTTCGTTGAGCGCGGCGCTCGTGGCGCTGGCGCTCACGTCAATGAGACTGTCCGTGTTGCTCGGAGGGGCCATGGACCGGGGCCTGCAGGACCGTGACCGGAGCGGGAGCCGGGGGGTTCGGGGGGCGCAGCGCAGCGCAGCCCCCCGATCAACAGATCGAGGGTGGTCGAGTGGCTGGGGAGCATCACCGACACCCTGAATCAGTCAGACCAGACGGGAACGGGCCGGTGCTCCAGGCGCGGCAAGCAACCGCACCAGCTTCGGCGTCCAGCGTGTCGAGGAGCGTGCTTGGCGTGGCCCATCGACCCAGGCGAGTCGGCGGAGGCGCCGGGTGGTGCGCCCGGACGCGGCGACCGACCGGGTTGGCGCGGAGGTTGGCGGCACGTGGGGACTGTGGGCCGGCGCGGACCGTGGGCGGCCGGGACCGCTGGAGGGCCTCCCGACCCGGGATGTGCCGCCT
>DASQQQ010000380.1:0-4582 GCA_035643355.1 Actinomycetota bacterium
GCTCCAGGGCCTGATCGGGACCGGTGCCCGGCCCACCTTCCCGCCCGAGCTGGTGCCGCGGCTGCGGGACCGGATCGAGGAGGCCGCCCGGGCCTGCGAGCTGGCCGAGGCCATCTGGCTGGGCAAGGCAAACTAGCTCGCTAGGTACCTAAGACATCTGCCTGGTCCCAAGCCCTTGCCAGTTCGAGAGTGAGAGGATGACGCCATGATGCCAAAGATGCTCCGAGGTGCTGCGGCGCTGGCATTCGCATCGGGGGTCGCGATCGCCATCCTCATTCCTGAAGCGCCTTTGGCTCGTTCGGTGACCTACGGTCCCGGCATCCCGAGCACAGCGGACAATCGCCTCGGACTTCGGCTGGCCATCGTCGCGGTGGCCCTCGTCGGATCAGCAATCCTGCTTGTGGTGAGCCGGCGGGCCAGGGGAGGAAGCTGATCCACGCCTCCGAGTTCCGCAGAGGACACTGGAGAGCCGAAGTTGAAAGGCTCACGTCCTGTTCGGTGGGGGGTCGTGGCCAGAATGCCGACCAAGGGCCGGTAACTCGGCGGCCTACGCAACTCCAAGACGATCCGCCGCTTGGACTCCTTAGCGGAGATCTCGACTAGGCGCCCGTTGCGGAGGGACGCACGCAGGACGTCCTCCTCGTTCCCGTCTGCGGCTCCCATCGCGACACCGGTCTAGCGAGGCGGCCCCACCTTTCGGCGGTCCACCGCAGGGTCTCGGGGTCAGGTCGGTAGGTCCGCCGGTCCTCCTGCAGGCGGACCACGCCCGTCGCGGTCAGACGGCTGAGGTGCCTGCGGGCCCGCTGCTGCAGGGGAAGGGCGAGCTCGGCGGCCAGCTCTGCCGCGCTCCGTCGCCGGGCCAGGTTCCGACGATCTCCAGTCGCTCCGGATCGGCGAGGGGGCGCAGGATCTCGTCGGGGGTCTCCGCCATGTCGGTGGCTACTCCTACTATCCCGATGATGGAGGCAACCACCGTCCTCTCGCCGATCCAGCGCAGGACCCTCGACGGGTTGATCGGCATCCGGGAGCGCCCGTCCTTCCCGCCCGAGTTGGTGCCGCGGCTGCGGGACCGGATCGAGGAGGCCGCCCGGGCCTGCGAGCTGGCCGAGCCCATCTGGCTGGGCAAGTCCCAGCTGAGCGACCTGGACCGGTGCCCGGGACTGTTCGATGCCGTGCGCGCCGGGGAGCGGAGCCCCTTCGCCTTCTCGGCCCGCTTCGCCGCCGGACGGCTGGCGCACAAGGCCGTGGAGCTGGAGGTGGCCGGGCGCGAGGAGCGCGATCCGCACGGCCTGGTGGAGCAGGCCGTGGACCGGCTGCTCGAGGACGACGCCTTCCGCTCCTTCTGGGAGGACCTGGACCCGCTCCGCCGGGACGAGGTCCTGATGGAGGGCGCCAAGCTTCTGGAGCTGTTCCGCTCCACCCTGCCTCCCCTCCGGCCGATGCGCCGCGAGCTCGCTCCCTCCACCGAGTGGCACCTTCGGGCCGAGCTGCTGGGCGGCGCGGTCGTCCTGTCAGGCACGCTCGACCTGGTCCTGGGGGCCGCCGCCCCGGCCGAGCCCACCAGGGCCACCCGCCTGGTCATCGACCTCAAGACCGGCCGGGCCTGGCCGGAGCACGCGGAGGACATGCGGTTCTATGCGCTGCTGTTGGCGCTGCGCTTCGGCGTGCCTCCGTATCGCGTGGCATCCCTGTACCTGGACTCGGGGGAGTGGGTAGCCGAGGACGTCGATGCCCGGGTGCTGGACCGGGCCGCCGAGCGCGTGATCGGCGCGGTGCGCTCGGCCGCCGCCTCCGCCGCCGGGCGAGACCGCGAGCTTCGGCCCGGCCCGTACTGCACGTGGTGCCCCCGGACGGCCACGTGTCCGCGGAGCGCCGCCCCGGACTGACTCTTTCGTCCGGACCAGCGGCGTGAGCCGTGGTCGCGATCCTGCCCTCGAACGCCCGGGCCGCGCCGCCCTGCGCCGACGGACGGCGCACCGTCCGGGTTGTCACCCTGCGCTCCGTGCGGCTAGCGTCCGCCCGAACCCCTTCCTGCGGAGGTGCGGACGTGACGAAGGACGTGTACGAGATCGGCGAGCTTCCGCCCATCGGCGAGGTTCCGAGGCAGATGCACGCGCAGCTCGTGCGTCCCGACCGCTACGGAGAGCCCAGGGACGCGATCCGCGACGAGGTGATCGACGTCCCACCCATCGGCCCCCACGAGGCGCTCGTGATGGTCATGGCTGCCGGCGTGAACTTCAACAACGTGTGGGCGGCCCGGGGGATCCCCGTCGACGTCACGAAGACCCAGGCCCGGTGGGGTGAGCCCACGGACTTCCACATCGTGGGCTCCGACGCATCCGGCATCGTCTACGCCGTGGGCCCCGAAGTGACGAACGTGAAGGTCGGCGACCGCGTCATCGTGCACGCCGGCCAGTGGGACCACGACGATCCGTGGGCGGCGGCGGGGAACGACCCCGGCCTGGCCCCAAGCTTCCGGGTGTGGGGCTACGACACCTGCTGGGGATCGTTCAGCCAGTTCTGCAAGGTCCAAGCCCACCAGTGCCTGCCCAAGGCGGAGCACCTCACCTGGGAGGAAGCCGCGGCACCCACCCTGACCGGCGCTACCGCCTACCGGATGCTCCACGGCTGGCCGCCGAACACGGTGGAGGAGGGGGACGTCGTCCTGGTGTGGGGTGCCTCCGGCGGCCTGGGTTCCCTGGCCGTGCAGCTGGTGACCCTGGCCGGGGCGAGGGCCGTCGGCGTGGTCTCGAGCGCGGAGAAGGGCGAGTTCGCGACGTCCCTCGGCGCGGTTGGCTACATCAACCGCAAGGACTTCGACCACTGGGGCGTGCCGCCGGCCTGGGACTCGCCGGAGTGGAAGTCCTGGTTCGACGGCGCGAAGGCCTTCGGCAAGGCCATCTGGGACGTGCTCGGCGAGCGCCGGAGCCCGAACATCGTCTTCGACCATCCCGGGCAGGACACGATCCCCACCTCGATCTTCGTCTGCGAGCGCGGGGGGATGGTGGTGATCTGCGCGGGGACCACCGGCTACGACACGATGGTCGACGTCCGGTACCTCTGGTACATGCAGAAGCGGTACCAGGGCTCCCACCTCTTCAACGACGAGCAGGCGGCGGCCTTCAACGACCTGGTCCGCGAGGGCAAGGTGCGGACCACACTGGGGCATGCGTATCCGTACGGGGACGCGGGCGAGGTCCACCAGCTGATGGGCGACGGCCGGCTGCCCCAGGGCAACGTGGCGGTCCTGATCAACGCGCCCCGGGAGGGTCTGACGGACCTGCCCTAGTCCGAACCGCGGTCGAGCGTGGCCGAGGCGTCCGGGAGCTCGAACAGGAAGGCGTTGGCACCGCACCCGACGAGGATGTCCCGGGCGCGTTGGAAGGTCTCGCGTGGATCCTCGCCGACGCGGGCCATCGCCCGGCCCGCGTCCACCATGCCCCGGGCGGCGTCGATCCGGAGGCCGAGCCCCTCCAGGGACCCAACCCCGTCGGCCAGCAGTCGGTGGGCCTCCACCGGGCTCTCCGCGAGCAGGCCCTCGACCAACGTGGCGTTCGCGCGGGCGGCCGGCGAGCTCCCGTGCTCGGACAGGTCCCGGTACGTCTCGGCCTGCCCGGCACGCCCCGCCCGCTGGAGCGCCCGCACCAGGTCCACGAAGGCGCTGGGCTCGGCGTCCACGTTGAACGCCCGCAGGAGCTCGACGGTCTGGGAGAAGCGGTCGGCGGCCGTGGCCGGATCGCCGCGGACCAGCGCCAGGTGGCCCTGGAACATCGGCACGTACAGGTCGGCCTGGGGCTCGGGGTTCGCTCGGACGATGGGGATGGCCTCCTCGAGCACCGCCCGCGCATCCTCGAGCCGGCCCCGGAACAGGAGCGCCGCGGCCAGCCCGATCAACCGCATGCCCCGGAGCGGCTCGTCGCCCACGGCGACGGCCAGCTCGACGGCCTCCCGCTGAAACGACTCGGACTCCTCCAGCCTGCCGAGCTTGAACGCAACGTCGCCGAGGCTGCCGGTGATCCAGCCCTGGTGGCTCTTCGCACCGGCGCGCTGCGCCAGCTCGCGTCCCTCGCGGAGCACCGTCTCGGCCTTGGCGAAGTCCGAGGCGTAGTCGCCCACCAGGGCGGGCAGGTTGTTGTAGCAGCGCATCAGGTTCGAGAACTCCCCCACCTCCTTGGCCAGCCGGTAGGCCTCCTCGGTCATGTCGATCCCCTCGGCCGTGCGCCCCATCTGCACCAGGCACACCCCGAGGGTCTGCGTCGCCTCCGCTCGCACCAGCGGCGCGCCCAGGCGCTCGGCCATCTCCACGGCACGGCGCAGCAGCGGCTCGGCCTCGTCGTTCCGCCCCCGCCGCCACAGGAACCAGCCGAGCCGTTGCAGCGCGTCGGCCAGCTCCGGGCGCTCCCCGAGGGGCTCCAGCGTCTCGAGCGCGGTCCGGCCCGCGGCCTCGCCTTCCTCGTGACGGGCCTGCATCAGCAGGGGCACGACCAGGCGTGCATGGGTCCAACCCAGCCCGGCCCGGTCGCCGATCTCGGTGAACACGTCGAGCGCTCGTTCCAGGATCCGGACCTCCTCGTCCATGGGG
>DASQQQ010000381.1:0-5671 GCA_035643355.1 Actinomycetota bacterium
GCCACGTACTCCTCCGTGCTTTCAACCGCCCTCCGACAGAAATCGGTGATGAGCCAGTCCAGCATGGATCCAGGGCTCGATACCCGCTGGATGCTCGAACCGTCGAGGAAGAGCTCGTACCGGAAGCGCGACGTGTCCTGGATCGACCCCGGACTCAGTCGGCGAGTCAGCGTGTAGGTGGGGACCTGTTCCGGCTCGTCGCGATCCAGGAACGGCGCGAGAAGCCTGCTCAGGACCCCTTGGGCTCCGTCCAGATCGCTCCGTACACGGAAGGTGTACCCGAGCGCCCGGAACCACCGATCGAATGGCCAGTTCCGATCGCGTAAGACATCGAGGTGGGCGAGCTCCAACAGAGGCCCCCTGTCTGGAGAGACGACGATACCCGGGGCCAACCCCGGGTATCGTCGGTCAAGCTTGCCGCTCAGGTTACGAGCAGGATGCTCCGTGGGTTCCACCACAGCTGGAGAGCTGCGTCCCCACACACGTGGTGCACGAGGTACCGGAACAGTATTGGGAGCTGGTGTACGGCCCCCCGGAGGCGCCTCCACTACTGGAGTAGGCGCCGCTGTGCGTGCACCAGTCGCTGCAGTCTTGGGCACTTGCCTGACCGGGTGCCGTGAAGAAGTCCGTCACGCCGATCTCTTTCGACGGACTTGAGAGGCTGCCCGAGTAGCAGTAGCAGGCCGAGCACTGAGCCGACCCCGGACCGCCGTCCTGAGCCCAGGCCTTCGTTCCGAAGCTCTGGATCGCCGGAGCCGCCCAGATGAGCGTGCCGCCCACGATGGCGCCGCGGCGAAGGAGATCGCGCCGGCTCATCCCAAGCTCGCTGTTCAGGTTCACTCTCTTCTTGCCGTTCTCCTGCTCAGGCATGACGATCTCCTTCGGCTCCGGCCGACCATCCCCACGCTACCGGTGTGGGCCGTGCAGGCGGAGCGCAATCCAGCGTACTTTTCGTGCGTAGGCAACGGGCGACTTCTCTCCCCCTACCGAGCTCCCGCCCTGGTCAGGACCTCGGCGACCCTCTCCACGGCTTCCATAGCCATGCCCTCCCACAGGGGCAGGCACAGGGCTCGGGCGGAAGCCTCGTCCGTCACGGGCAGACCGCCGTTGGTGCTGCTCCGGGCGTAGGCCCTGGTCCGGTGCACGGGCGGCGCGTAGTAGCGGCGGGTCTCGATCCCCTCGGCAGCCAGCGCCAGACTCAAGGCGTCGGCGTCCATGCCGAACGCTTCGGGATCCACGAGCACGGCGAGATCCTTGTAGGTGCTCCGATCGCCCCCGGGCACGGATGGGAACCGGATGCCCGGCACGCCGTCCAGGGCGTCCCGGTACCAGCCGGCGATCCGGTTCCGCTCCCCGATCCGCCCTTCCAGGTCGGCGAACGAGGCCAGGGCCACGGCCGCGTGGAGCTCGGACATCCGCCCGTTCAGACCGACGAACCGGCAGTCGTAGTCGCCCGGGTTCCCGTAGTCCCGGCCCATCCGGCACCGCTCGGCCAGGACGTCGTCGTCGGTCGCGACGATCCCGCCCTCGGCGGCCACCAGGGGCTTGGTGGGCGACAGGCTGAACACCTCGGCACCGCCGAACCCGCCCACGTGGCGGCCCGCACGCAGGGACCCGAACGCGTGGGCGGCGTCGAAGAACAGGCGGATCCCATGGCGATCGGCCACCGCCTGGAGCCCCTCGACGTCGCACGGGCTCCCGTAGACGTGGGTGGCCAGCACGGCCGATGTCCGCACCCCCACCGCCTTCTCCACCGAGCGAGGGTCCAGCGTGAGCGAGGACGGGTCGATGTCGGCGAACACCGGACGGAGGCCGTTCCAGGCCACGGCGTGGGCCGTGGCCATGAACGTGAAGGAGGGGACGATCACATCCCCCGACAGCCCGGCCGCCCGGAGCATGAGCATCAGCCCGCTCGTGCAGGAGGACACCGCGATGCAGTGGTGAACCCCCAGGTACTCGGCCGCCCGCGCCTCCAGGCGCCGGACGAAGGGCCCGTTCGTGAGCACGCCGCTCCGCAAGATCGCCTCGACGTCGGCGCCCACCACAGCGGGCTCGGCCACCCTGGGACGGGCCAGCGGCAGCCCTTCGGGGAAGGCCGGGGCCTTCGGCGGTCCCAGCGGGTGCGCGATGGGTTCGGTCATGCGGATCTCCCTTCGGACCGAGGTTCGGGCGCCCCGCCGCTCGGTGGGGACGGTGCGGCCGCCCTTACGGATGTGAGCGGCGGAACGCCGCGACCGGCAGCAGCATGGTGTCCGCGGATGCGGCCATCGCCAGTGCCGCGGCCGCGATGGCCGCGGCGACCCACGGCGCCAGGCCCGCGGCGGCGAGACCCAGCAGCGAGGCCAGGACCCCCAGCACCCACATCACCGCCGTGGAGGCGATCCTGGAGCCCAGCCTGATGGCCAGGCGGTCGTACGTGTGTTCGCGATCGCCCCGGGCCGCCGGCGAGCCGGCCACCAGGCGACGGAGCACCGACGCCACCAGCTCGTAGGCGAACACGCCCAGGCACGCGCCGGCGGCGACCAGACCGGACCAGCCGCCTTCCGAGGCCCGGGCGGCGCCCGCCGCCAGCAGTATCCCCACGGCGTACGCGCCCCCGTCCCCCAGATACACGCGGGCCGGGGGCAGGTTGAAGACCAGGAACCCCCCGAGCGCTCCGCCCAGGGTCAGCACGGATGTCGTCCCGAGCCCCGCGCGAAGCAGCACCAGCGCCAGGCCGAGGGCCGCGATCGCTCCCAGCCCCCCGGCCAGGCCGTCCTGCCCGTCGACCATATTCACGGCGTTGGCCAGGGCCATCGCCGCCACGATCAAGACCGCGTCGCCCATCAGGCCTCCGAGCGGGGCGATGCTCAGCCCGCCGAGCGTCAGCATCCAGCCGGCGATGGCCTGGGGGACCAGGCGGACCCACGGAGGGAGCGACCGCACGTCGTCCAGCAGGCCGGCCAGCAGGACCGCCGCCGCCGCCCCGGCCACCCACCCTCCCACCGAGCCCTCCCATGCCCAGGCCGCCAGCGCGGCCCCGACCACGGCCACGCCACCGATCACCGGGACCGGGGCGGGATGGATCTTCAGCTCGTCCACGGGGCGGTCCACCAGCCCCGTCCTGCGGGCGACGGCGGCGGCTACGGGCGTGATCGCCACCGCCAGGACGAACCCGATCAACGCGGGCATGCCACCACCATCACATTGCTGGAGACGCCCCGGTGGACCTGGGTCTCGGCCGCCCGGGTGAAGCCGAGACCCCGGTAGAAGCGGTTGGCCCCGTCGTTGTCCGAGCCGACCACCACCTTCACCTCGCGCACACCCCGGCGCGAGAGCGCATCGATCACGGCGTCGCTCAGGTCCCTGCCGATCCGCCGGGAGCGGTACGCGGGATCGACCGCGATGGACAGCAACTCGGCCTCCGGTAGGGACAGGACGCCGGCCGGGTACCTGGACGTCTCCCTGGCCCCCCGTCGGGCCTCCGCCCGCAGCAGCCTGGGGGCCGCTGCCGCCAGCGCTCCCGCCGCGCCGTGCAGTGCGAACCACCGGTAGAAGCGCCGCACCGAGGGCACCGCGGCAGCGAACCCGACCACCCGATCGTCGTCGCAGGCCACCAGCACCACCGCCTCCGGGTCGCGCACCATCGACCGGTACAGGCGACGCATGAACCCCGGACCTAGGGTGGGCAGGAACGCCTGGGGCATGGCCTCCGAATGCAGCCGGGCCAGGGCCGGCGCATCGTGGGGCCGGGCCGGCACCACCCGCACCCCCCCGGGCGCCGGCAGCCGGCGTCGTCCGGCGGCCGCCAGCAGCGCACCGGTGACGGCCACCACGGTGGAAGCCACCCGGCGCTCGTCGAAGTCCCGCTCGGCCCTGACGCGGGCGGCCAGCCCCATCCGCTCCCGCAGGTCCGGTCGGCGGACGAGCCGCAGGAGCGCGTCGGCCAGAGCGTCCGGGCGCCGGACCGGGACCAGGAGCCCCTCGATGCCGTGGCTCACCACCTCGCGGCACCCGCGGATGTCGGTCAGGACGAGAGGCAGCCCGGCAGCTGAAGCCTCGATGGCCGATCGAGGCATCCCCTCCCGCCACGAGGGCAGCACGAAGACGTCCATGGCCGCCATCAGGTCGGGGACGTCCTCGCGCCACCCCGTGAACGTCACGTGGGGACGGGCGGCCAGGACTTCCTCGGCGGTCACGGCGTCCGGCTTGGCCGGATCGGCCTCCCCCACCACCAGGAACCTGGCCTTTGGATCCTGGGCCCGGAGGGCCTGGGCCGCGGCGAACAGCTCCCGATAGCCCTTCTCCCGCACCATCCGCCCGACCGTGCCGATCACCACGTCGCCGGGCCCGAAGCCGAGCTCGGCACGAAGCTCCGTCCTTCGCTCGCCGCCACGGAGCGAGGGATGGAACCGGTCCAGATCGATCCCGTTGCCCAGCAGGATCGACCGACCGGGACCGACCACCCGCCGCCGCCGGGCCCAGGCCAGGTCCTCCCGGGACTGGTACAGCTCCAGGTCGCTGAACCTGGCCGCCGCCCACTCGGCCGCCAGGACCGGCAGCCGCCGCCTGGCCCGGTCCTCCGGCGTGGCCCACAGCCCGTGCACGGTGTTCAGGACCACCGGGACCCGGGCCGCGCGGGCGGCCACCCGCCCCAGCACCCCCGGCTTCGGGTTGTGGGTGTGCACGGCGTCGAACCGCTCGCGCCGGAGGATCCGGAGCAGCTCGACGAAGGCCACCGCGTCCGAGCGGGGATCCCAGGAGCGGGTGGCGTGCCCCCACGGGATGTGCCGGATCGCCTCGGCCTCCAGATCGGCGACCCAGGGTCCCGGCGCGCTGATCGCGGTCACCTCGAAGCCCTCGTCCCGCAGCGCCCGGAGCTGGGCCAGCAGCAGGAACCGCAGGCTGAGGTCCACCGTGGTGATGTGCGCCACCCGGGGCCGGTTCACGTGCGCCCCCACGGACCCCGTCCCAGGGCTCGGTACAGCCACGCCTCGGCGTCGAGCTGTCCCCGCACCTTGCGGCGGAAGAAGAACCGGCCGTCGCTCCGGAGCACCGGCACCCGCCCCAGCCGGTAAGGGTCCAGGCGCCCGGCCCGGTTGGTCCGCCAGGCGTCCCAGGCCGCCGAGTCGAACAGGCGACGGGCCGCACGATCGGCTGCGACCGAGCCCACCGCCCAGGGATACGCGAAGTGCCGACACGACACCCCCAGGTGGTCCTCGATCATCCCCTGCGACCTGCGCATCTCCTCCTCGGCGTGCGTTTCGCTCGCGCTCGAGAGATCCACGTGGGAATGGGTGTGCGAGCCGATGGTCACCAGACCCGTCCCGACCGCCTCGGCCAGCTGCCCCCACGTGAGCCCGCCGGCAACCCCCGCCCTCCCGTTCGCCACGCCACCGGTGGCCAGGTACAGGGTGGCCGGAACGCGGTGCTCGACCAGCAGCGGCAGGACCGTGTGGTGGAAATCGGCGGTCCCGTCGTCGAACGTCACCACCACACCACCCCGACCTTCCAGGGCCTGATCCAGCGTGAGCGTGGTGTCGCGCTCGGCCAGGTGGACCAGGTGATCGCGGAACAGCCCGGCCGGGAGCTCGATCTCGGCGCCGCCCTCTCCCACCCGGTGGTACAGGAGGACGATCAGGTCACCGGGGCGCCGACGCGCCGGCCACCCCAGCGGGGTAAGCGCCGCCTT
>DASQQQ010000382.1:0-2530 GCA_035643355.1 Actinomycetota bacterium
GTCTTCGAGGCGGGCGGCCCGGACGAGCTGTACGTGGCGGGCGAGCCGGTCCCCTTCATGAGCCAGGTGCGGGACACGGGCCGCGCGGTGATCTATCGGCTGGACCACACCGGCCGGGTCGTGGACACGCTGCTCACCTACCCGGGCTCCAGCTGGACGCCGATCCAGCTGCCCAACGGGCGCACGTCGTTCGCGAAGCCCCGCTTCAGCGCCGAACCGCGGCTGGACGCGCGGCCGGGGATCGCGGCCGCGTCGTACATCCCGACCTACGTCATCGACGTCCGGTCGCCCGATGGCCGGCCGACCCTGCGGATCGCCCGGCAGTACGAGAACGCCCCGGTCGTGAAGGCGGTCCGGGACAGCGTGCTGGACCGGCTGGCTTCGGGACCGAACCGGATCCCCCGGGAGGCGCTGGCGTCGATCCCGTTCGAGTCCCAGATCCCGGCGATCGAGGGTCTGACGATGGACGACCGCCGGCGGGTGTGGATCGACCCCTACGCCCCCGACCAGCCGGCGCGCCGGGACCTGTTCGACACCGAGGGCCGCTTCCAGGGGCCGGCCTACCTGCCCGAGCCCATCCGCCTGAAGGACATCCGGGGTGGCCGCGCATGCGGTGCCGTGCACGATCCCGACGACCGCTCCGTTCAGGTGGTCTGCTACCGGGTCATGGAGCCTCCGCCGAAGGCCTGAGCGCCGGCTCCGCTCCACGGCCATGCCGGATCCCCGCTCGCCGCCGGCCCGCCGGCCGGCGCGGCGCTCGAAGGCGCACCGGCATCGCTCCGGGCGCTGAGCCCACCCGGCGGAGCGCCCGGCCGCCGGCCCGAGCCTGACGATGGCTCTCCCCGACCTGTCGATCCGCCGGCCCGTCGCCACCGCGATGGCCTGCCTGGCCGCGGTGCTGCTGGGCGTCATCGCGTTCACGCGCCTGCCGGTGAACCTGCTACCCGATGTGGCCCTCCCGACCCTTGCGATCTGGACCGAGGACCCGGAGGCGGGCCCGGCGGAGGTCGAGCGGTTCGTCACCGAGCCGATCGAGAACGCAGTGGCCCGGGTGCCGAGCGTGAAGGCGGTGAGCTCGACCAGCCGGGAGGGCGGCTCGGTCGTCCGGCTCCAGTTCGTCTGGGGCACGGACATGGACTACGCGACGCTCAACGTGCGGGAGAAGCTGGACAACGTGGGTTACGATCTGCCGGAGCGGGCGGGCCGGCCGACGATCCTGCGCTCGGACCCGACCAGCGATCCGATCCTGACGCTGGCGGCCGTCTCCGACTCCGCCGGTCTGTGGGAGCTGAAGGAGCTGGCGGAGAACGTCTTCAAGCGGCGGCTGGAGCAGATCGACGGGATCGCCCAGGCGGTGGTGGCGGGCGGCCTGGAGCGGGAGATCCACGTGGCGGTGGACCCGGCCCGGCTGGAGGCGCTGGGCGTGACGCTGGACGACGTGTCCAGCGCGCTGGCGGCGGCGAACGTGAGCGCGCCGGGCGGCACCATCCGGCGCGGCCGCTACCGGTACGCGCTCCGGGCGCTGGGCGAGTTCCAGACGGTGGACGAGATCGGTGACACGCCGGTGGATCGGGGGGCCGGCAGGGGCACGGACGGGAGCGCCGGCGGCGCGCAGGTCCGGTTGCGGGACGTGGCGGCGATCCAGGACGCCTTCGCGGACCGGGAGACGATCGCCCGCTACGACGGCCGGGAATCGGTGGGCCTCCTCCTATACAAGGAGGCGGGTGCCAACACGGTCCGGGCGGCGTCCCGGGTCCGGGACGTGCTGGAACAGCTGCGCCAGGAGTACCCGGCCGTGGAGCTGACGGTCGCCAGCTCGCAGGCCGGGTTCATCCGGGACGCGATCTCGAACGTGGTGCAGGCGCTCGCCCTGGGCGCGGTCCTCGCCTTCCTGGTGCTCTTCCTGTTCCTGCACGACGCGCGCTACCCGGTGGCGATCTCGCTGTCGATCCCCATCAGCGTGGTGCTGACCTTCGGGCTGCTCTACGCGTTCGGGGTCAGCCTGAACATCATGAGCCTGGGCGGCCTGGCCCTGGGCGTCGGGATGCTGGTGGACAACTCGATCGTGGTGCTGGAGAACATCTTCCGGCACCGCGAGCAGGGGCTGGGCATGCGGGAGGCGGCGACCCGGGGCGCCCGGGAGGTGCAGGGCGCCATCACCGCGTCCACGCTCACCACGATCGCCGTGTTCGGCCCGATCATCTACGTGAAGGGGGTGGCGGGCGAGCTGTTCGGCGACCTGTCGATCGCGGTGGCGACCTCGCTGCTTATCTCGCTGGCCGTCGCACTCACGCTGCTGCCGATGATGGCGTCCCGGATGGGGGCCGGGGCGGGTGCCGACGACGATATCGAGGGCGGGGGCGTGGCACGCGACGAGTCCGGCCGCCGCAGCGGCCTGCGGGACGTGTTCCGGGGAGCCCCGGTCTGGAGGTGGCCGGCGGCCCTGGCCCGGTGGCTGGTTCGCCTCGCGACGCGATCGATCCGGACGACGCTCTCGTTCCTGGGCGCGCTGCTCCGGTTCTGGGGCGGG
>DASQQQ010000383.1:0-6189 GCA_035643355.1 Actinomycetota bacterium
AAGACCTCCCCGCCCTCCGGGTACCGAGAACAGAGCGTCTGGAACCTGCAGAAGAAGCAGTTCGCCCCCGTGTTCGGCACGTACCGCCCCAGCTGGTCCAGCGCGCCGATCCGGCCGATCAGTGCGGAGAGCCGTTCGCGCATCCGCGTCTTGTAGCGCTCCTCGTCTCGCTCCGAGACCGGCCAGGACAGCGGCAGGAGCTCTCCCTGACGCTTCTTCCCCGCCAGGTAGGCGAGCTCGACGCCGTGCACCGGACGGTACGAAGCCAGGTCCTCGCACTCGTTCACGGCCAGGTAATAGATGCCGAGCTGCAGGCTCTCCTGTGGTTTGGGGGCGTTGTCGGCGTTCCCCGTCTTGTAGTCGGTGATACGGCGGTGCCCCTCGGGGACGGGTCCGATCCGGTCGATGACGCCGTTCACCACGGCCCCTTCGTAGTCGAAGCGGAACCGGCGCTCGGTGGCCTCGGCTGCGAGGTCCCCGTAGCGCTGGTACCAATTCGGCACGATCACCCGGATCGCGTGGAGGCGCTCGGCCTCGGACACGGCGTGCGAGGGGAACCGAGCCGGTTGCCACCTCGACGTGATGGCCCCCACGAACGCCTCAGGGGTCCGCTCGATCGCACCGTTCTCGCAGTCCTCGATGAGCTGATGCAGGAGCTTGCCCACCCAGGCCTGGTAGCCCCCGCCGGGGTCCAGGCCCAGCTCGTCGGCCAGGAGGTACTGGAGCTCGCAGTTCTCGAGGTGATCCAGGCGCGAGTACGACAGACGCAGCTCCTCCCGGGGCGGGCGCGACGGGCCGCTCCAGTCGTGTTGGAACCACCAGCGCCCGGGGTCGTCCCGCAGCGCCAGCAGCCCCGCCAGTGCGCCCAGCCGGTCCGGGGCAGCTCCGCCCGCGGCGGCGAGCATTCGGCGCCAGGCGGCCGCGGCCTCCGCCACCGAGACCGGATCGCTCGCGTCGGCGGCTGGGACCGGCCGCCACCCGATCCCCCGTTCCTGGGCGAATCGTGTGGCCACCGCCTCGTCGGACTCGGAGCCGTGCGGATCGCTCGCCGTGAGCAGCACCCGGCGTCGGGCCCGGCTCACGGCCACGCCGAAGAGCCGCCGCTCATCCTCCAGCCGCATCCGATTCACGCTGGAGCGGGGCAGGGCCCCGGACAGCGAGGGCAGGTCGAACATGGGCTCGGGTCGGGCGAGGCTGGGGAAGTCGCCTTCCACCGCCCCCACCACGACCACCGTGTCGAACTGGCGTCCGGAGGCTGCGTGCGCCGTGAGCACCTCGACCGCGTCGTGTTCGGGTGCTCCACGACCGGCGATGGTCGGCCCGCCCTCGCCGAGTTCGGCCTGCCGCAGGAAGGCCTCCGTGGACTGATCGGAAGAGGACGCGGCCTGGGCCACGGCGCTCGAGAGCTGGAGCACCCCATCGAGGTCCACCCGCGCATCGTGGGATCGCTCCGCCCCCTCGACCAGCCGGGTGGAACACGGCAGGTCCTTCCACAGCACGGCGAACGCGTCCAGCACGGAGTCGGCACGGATCTCGGCGGCGGCGAGCACCCTCCGCATGCGCTCCAGGTTCAGTCGCTCCTGCTCGGTGAGGCCCTCATCGATCTGGAGGGCATCCCGCGACGGCCGTCCGGTGGCCCTGGTCAGCCTGAGCAGCGATCTGGCCGAGGCGGGGGAGAGGCCCCCGAGCTCGGAGGTGAGGACCGGCTCGATCAGCTCGTCGCGCGCTTGGGGCGGTGCGGCGATCCACCGCAGGGCCAGCAGGTAGGGCCGGGTGGAGGGCGCGGAGGCGATCGAGAGCCTGGCCTCGGGCGCCGTGCGGGGGATACCCGCATCGTCCAGGGCTCGGAGGAGGCTCGCCACCTGAGGACCCTGCCGCCGCACGAGCACGGCCAAGCCGTGCCATGGCACCCCCTCCTCCACGTGCACCCGCCGGAGCTCCCGGGCCACCGCGGCATGTTCCTCGGATGTGTGGGCGGCTCGCCAGGCCTCGAGCCGGACGTGGCCGCCGCGGTGCGGGACTTCCAGCCTGACCTCGATGGCGTTGAACCGATCGACGGCACGGCGGATCGGCAGATCGGTCGTTCCCTGGAAGGAGAACACGTGCGATCCCCGGTCGCCGGCCAGCACGAGGTCTTCGGCGCCGAGCCGCTGGAGCAGGGCCTCGGCGCCGATCGTGGTGTCCTGGAAGTCGTCGACCAGCACATGGTCGAAGAGCCGGTCGCCGGTGCCGACCGCCCTGGCCGCCTGCCACACGAGCCCCGCGAAGTCGAGGGACCCGCGCTCCGCCAGCACGTCCAGGTACCGGCGGTAGAAGGTCGCGAGCTCCGCCCACCCCGGAGGGGCATCTCCGGCCCGCTCCGCGATGTGCTCGGGATCGATCAGCGATTCCTGTGCACGGAGGACCAGCTGGCGGACCTGGTCCGCGAAGCCGCTGAGGGACAGGAGCCCTCCGTAGACCGGCCACCGATCCCGTCCGTGCTCGCGTTCGTCGCGCAGGAGCTCCTGAACCATCGTGAACTGATCGGCGGCGTCCAGCACCCGAGGTGCCTCCCGGAAGCCGATGGCGCCGAAGCGCTGGCCCATCACGTGATGGGCCAGTCCTTGGATCGTGACCACGTGCAGGCCGGGCAACGAGCGGCCCAGGCGATCCAGCAGGGCCCGGCGGGTCTCGCCGCGGTCCCGGCGCGAGCGGACCACCAGGGCCACGCGCTCGGCGTTCGCCCCGCGCTCGATGAGGCGGGCCAGGCGCTCCCGCAGCGTCGCCGACTTGCCCACGCCGGCGGCGCCGGTGACCAGGAGGGCGCCGCGCTGGTGCTCGAGCACCAGGTCCTGCTGAGGATCGGGCCGGAAGGACGTTGGGGGAGCCACGCCTTCGGATGCTACCGCCGGGGGCCGACAGCCCCGGTCAGGCGGGACGGACCTGGGTCATCCACCGGGCCACGCCGCCACCGGAGATCGATCCCACCAGCTGCCCGTCGCGGAGGACCAGCGCCGCTCGTCCCGCGCCCAGGCGCGCCGCGGCCCGGTCGAGCGGTTCCCCCATCTCGGTGGTGACTACCTGCGAGAGCGGGATCATGCCGTCGCGCGCCGGACGGAACGGGTCGTATCGGCCGATCCGGCGTGCCGAGTCCATCGTGATCAGACCGATCACGCGGCTCGGGCTCTCGACGACGGGGAAGGCCTCGCCCTCGTGGCCCCGGAGGTAGCGCTCCAGCACGTCTGTCAGGGCCAGATCGGCCGGGACGGCTGGAGGCGGCGGGTCCATCGCGTCGGCCACCGTGGCTCCAGCCAGCCGCCGCCGCAGGGAGATCTGCTGCTGGGACCCTCGGGCGGCCTGGAAGATGAACGCGCCGATGATCGCGAACCAAACGCCGAGCTCGAGATCGTGCGCCGCGATCCGGTAGATGCCCAGGGCCACCAAGAGCCCCCCCACCACCATCCCGGCCACGGCGGCCACCCGGGTGGCCCGGTCATGGTCGCGGGAGATCGCCCAGACCGCCGCCTCGAGCATCCGTCCTCCATCGAGGGGCAGCCCGGGAAGCACGTTGAACACGGCCATCGCGCCGTTGACCCACCCCAGGTAGCCGAAGGCGACGGCCAGCGGGTGGTTCACGTCGCCGACCATCCCCGACACCCCCCAGAAGGCCGCACCCAGGATCCCGCTCATCCCGGGCCCCACCGCGGAGATGAGGAACGATGGACCTGGGCCCTTCTCGTCGGACTTGGCGCTGGTGAACCCGCCGAAGATCACCAGGGTGATCCCGTACACGGGGATCTCGTTCAGGCGAGCCACCACCGCGTGCGCGAGCTCGTGGAGGAAGACCGACCCGAAGAACAGGGCTGCCACGAAGACCGCGAGCCCGAAGGCCTCCACCGGTCCGACGCTCGCGAATCGCCCGTCGAACATGGCCCACAGCGTGTAGGTGATCAGGATGGCGATCCACACCCAGGAGGAATCGACGTTGACCGGGATGCCCCGGACCGACCCGATCCGCCACGACCTGCCGAACACCCTCGCTCCTCTCTTGGGGAACCGAGAGTACTCCAGCCGACGCGCAACGGACCTCCGATGGACCGGGGCCCGAAGGTGACCGGCGGATCGGTTCCCCGCCCCTGATGCGAGCCTCCGCTGTTAGGCTGGGAAGGGTTCCGGAGCCGGCATCACGGTTCCGGGTGGATAGTCTGGCCCGGGCTACCCTCCCTTCCACGCGGGCGTGCCCGCGGGTCCGGGCCAGACTCCTTTCCCTGCGTCTGCTCCCCAGGCGCTGGACGACGATCAGTCGAGATCGAGCAGGGAACCGAGCTGTCGCGCGTTGTTGACGGCGAAATCCCGGTAGCAGTTGTTCATGATCACGTGGGTCTCGCGTGCCTGCTGGGACAGCTGCTCGATGCGAGGGACCCACTCCTCCAACTCGCCCTCCGAGTACTCGTATCGGAAGCGTTCGGCGGCCGTCTCGGCCTTGGTCGTCCATGCCTTCGGGTCGCGTCCGTGGAACCGGACCACGGCCAGGTCGTCGGTCGTCACCGCCGCGATCGGCGGCAGGCTCGAGTCGAAGCCTTGCGGCATGTCCACGCAGACGAACGGGAGGTCGTGCTCGCTCAGGAAGGAGAGGGTCTCCTCGCGGTTGCGCTCCTCCATCCAGCTCTTGTGCCGGAACTCGATGGCCAGACGGAAGTCCGCCAGCCGCTCCTTGCACTCCTCGATGTAGGCCTTGTTCCCACGGGCGATCACGAACCACTGGGGGAACTGGAACAGCACGGCTCCGAGCTTGCCCGCCGAGTGCAGGGGCATCAGTGCGTCCCGGAACCGCTGCCAGAGCTCGTCGACGATCTCCTGCGGCATCTTGTCGCGGTACAGGTTCCGCTTGTCCCGCAGCTCGTCCGGCAGCTCGGCCGCCAGGTCCTTGTAGAGCGAATCCCGTCGGGTGGGGTGGTTCGTGAGGAGGGAGTAGGCCTTGATGTTGAAGGTGAAGTCCTTGGGGGTGCGTTCGATCCACAGCACCGAGTTTCGCTCTGAGGGCGGGTAGTAGTAGGTCGAGTCCACCTCAGCGATGGGGAACTGCGCCGCGTAGTACTTCAGGCGTGCTTCTGCGGACCTGGCCGAGGACGGGTAGAAATCGCTCTTCTGCACCAGGGTGCGCTCAGTCCAGCTCGAGATGCCGACCAGGGTCCGCCCCACGCGTTCCAGGTTAGTCGGAACCCGATCGATCGGGTTGGGAGGTGCTGGACGCCGTGCCTCGACGGCTCCGCCCGGTGACCTTGTCCTTCGCCTGCTGGGCTTTGCGCTTGGCGAGGTTCAGGGCCCGTTGAGCCCAAACGTACTCGGTGGCCAGCACGGCGAGTCCCGCGATGATCACGACCAGTCCTGGTCCAGGCGTGACCATCATGATCATGCCCGCCACCAGCAACATCATCCCGCCGATCGTGACGGCGATCCGCTTCCCGTTGCGCAGCAGGAAGCGGAGGACCACCGCGAAGGGGAACCAGATCCACCGCGCTACCTGCTTCGCCGCCGGATTCATCGCATCACCGCCCACACCTTACCGTTCGCGGATGGGCGAGATTGGCGCCGGAGCTTCCGTGTCGATTGGAAGTCGAGCGGTCAGCGCGGAGGTCAGTCGTCGCCGCCCTCGTCGTAGGAACCGGTGTGGCCGTCGGCCGACGAGTCGGAGACGCCGATGGAGCCGACCCCATCCGGGGTGCCGGAGCGGTCCTGCGAGGGCGTGGCCGATGCGCCGCTCCTGCCCTGGTCCAGGCTCCCGCCATGCTCGTCGGACGAACCCGAGGGCGATGCCACTTCCTGCGAACGATCCTCGCGTCCGCTCGAGATGGGTTCGGTGGGCTTGGGGGAAGGATGCGCCACCGCCAGCGGCGGGGTCGGCGGGGTCGGTTGGCTGATGTCCTTTCCGGCGAGCGCCCAGGCGCCGGCGGTGAGGACGCCCGTCACGAGCATCCCGGCCAGCCCGTACGCGATGACTGCGATGACCCGTCGCATGTTCCAGGTCAGCCTATCCACCGGTCGGATAAGAGCCGGTTAAGAGGTGGCCCGCAGCCGGACCTCGATCCGGGTGCCCCCGTCGGTGGGCGCCTGGACCATCACCTCCCCGCCCCACCTCTCGGCCAGTTCCCGCACGATGGCCAGGCCCAGGCCTGAACCGCCGGCCGGGGCCGCACGGCCCCGGAAGAA
>DASQQQ010000384.1:0-5189 GCA_035643355.1 Actinomycetota bacterium
CCGCGCCCGAGGAGATCCCGGCGAAGATCCCCTCGCGTTCGGTCAGCTCTCGGGTGGCGCGCAGGGAGTCGGAGGAGTTCACCAGGAACTTCCGGTCGAGCACACCCTCGTCGAAGATCGGCGGCACGAACCCCTCCTCCAGCGAGCGGAGGCCGTAGACCAGATCGCCGAGCTCGGGCTCGGCGGCGATCACCTTGATGCCGGGATCGTGCTCGTGGAGGCGGCGGCCGCATCCGGTGAGCGTGCCTCCCGTGCCGAGCCCGGCCACGAAATGCGTGATCCGAGGCAGGTCCCGGACGATCTCCCCCGCGGTCCCCTCGTAGTGGGCCTGCGGGTTGGCCGGGTTGCCGTACTGGAACAGCATCAGGTACCGATCGTCTCGGGCCAGGGCCCGGGCCACCTCGATGGAGCCGTTCGTGCCCTTGTCCCCCGGCGAGTAGACGATCTCGGCGCCGAACAGCTCCAGGAGGCGGATCCGCTCCTCGCTGGCGTTGTCGGGGATCACGACCGTGAGCCGGTACCCCCTGCGCCGGGCCACCATGGCCAGGGCGATGCCGGTGTTGCCCGACGTGGGCTCCAGGATCGTGCGCTCGGCGGTGAGCTCGCCCGAGGCCTCGGCGGCCTCGATCATCTTCTTGGCGATCCGGTCCTTCGTCGATCCGGTCGGGTTGTGGCCCTCGAGCTTGGCCCACAACCGGACCGCGGGGCTGGGCGACATGCGGGGCATACCGACCAGCGGCGTGTTCCCGATGGCGTCGACGATGTCGCGGTAGGCGCCCATGCGAGCGGTCATGGCAGTGGGGCCGCCGAGGACCGGAAGGGACGCACCGCTCGCGCCCGCCTCACGCGAAGACCCACCAGTAGCCCGTTTCGCCGGGGGCCCGCTCCCCGCCCGCCTCCGGATAGAGCGCACGCGCCGCCTTCGCCCCCGCGTCCGCGTACAGCCACATCCGCTGGTGCCCCCGAGACCTGGCCAGCTCGGCGAAGGCCTCGAGCAGCTCGTGCCCGACCCGTCGCCGCCTGGCCTCCTCGGTGGTCCCGATCTCGTACAGGAGGATCGTCCACCGGCCCTCGGGACGGAGCAGCTCCTGGCCGAAGGCCCATCCCACCACGTCGCGCCCTTCCAGCGCGACGAACGCGTGCGTGCGCGGGTCCCCCAGGAACAGGTCGGGTGCCGGCGACGGTTCGCCCCGCGACAGCTGGAGGGCGGCGTCCAGCAGGTCCTCGTCCTCCGGGCCGAGCGGCCGCACCTGGACCGTCGGGTGGCCCATCGAGATCCTCAGCCGCCGGCGACGGCGGGCAGGATCGAGACGGTGTCCCCCTCCTTCACGGAGGTCTCCAGCGAGCCGAGGTAGCGCACGTCCTCGTCGTTCACGTAGATGTTGATGAACCGGTGCAGCCCGCCCTCGTCGGAGACGATGTTCTTCGTGATCCCCGGGTACCGGGACTCGAGGTCCGACAGCAGGTCCCGCAGGGTCTCACCCTCGGCCTGTACCTGGGGCTCGCCCCCGGCGTGCTTGCGAAGGATGGTGGGCAGCTTCACCTTCACGGACATCGCGCTCGTCATGCTCCTTCCCCGCTCGTGGCCCCGCTCGTGGCCCCGCTCGTGGACACCCCGTGCTCGGCCTCGGGCGGCTCCTGGCCGGGGGTCAGGCCGCAGAAGGCCTCGTAGTCGATCAGCTCGGTGATGGTGGGCTCCTTGCCGCACACCGGGCAGTCCGCATCCCACCGGACGTTGACCGTGCTGAACTCCATGGCCAGCGCGTCGAAGATCAGCAGCCGGCCGATCAGGGGGTCGCCCAGTTCGGTGATCAGCTTGATGGCCTCGGTGGCCTGGATGCAGCCGACGATGCCCGGCAGCACGCCGAAGACGCCGCCCTCGGCGCACGAGGGCACGGTGCCCGGCGGGGGCGGCTGCGGGAACAGGCACCGGTAGCACGGCGCGTCCTGCCCGGGCATGAACACGGTGGCCTGCCCGTCGAACTGGTAGATCGAGCCGTAGACCAGCGGCTTGCCCAGCATCTGGGTGGCGTCGTTCACGAGGTAGCGAACCGGGAAGTTGTCGGTGCCGTCCACGATCACGTCCCAGGGCTCCAGGATCTCGAACGCGTTGGCCGAGGACAGGATCGTGTCGTAGGGCACGATGTCGATCGTTGGGTTCAGGCCCCGCAGGGTGTCCACGGCGCTGTCCACCTTCGAGCGACCCACGTCGGCGGTGGCGTGGAGGATCTGCCGCTGCAGGTTCGACTCGTCCACCCGGTCGAAGTCCAGGATGCCGAGCGTCCCCACGCCGGCCGCGGCCAGGTACATCGACACCGGCGAGCCGAGCCCCCCCGCGCCGATGCACAACACCTTCGCGTCGAGCAGCTTGCGCTGTCCCTGCCCACCGATCCCCGGAAGGATGATGTGGCGAGAGTAGCGACGGACCTGCTCCTCGGTGAACCCGGTCACGTGATGCTCAGCTCCTCTTCGCTGATCTGGTCCTCCCCGATCCGAAACGCCCGCAGCTCCGGCCGCTCCCGGTCCTGCAGCGACAGCACCAGGTATCTGGCGTCCGGATAGAAGGCGAGCCTCCGGTCCGTCTCGGAGGGGTACGCCTCGGAATGCGTGTGGGAATGGTAGATGCCCCACAACTCCCATCCTTCCCGATCCAGCAGCTCGAACACCTGCAGCTGCTCCTTGGGATCGAGCCGGTAGGAGACGGGGCTCGCGTCCAGGTTCCTCATGGCGAAGACCTTGACGGGCGATCCATCCTTGCCCGCCACCAGACCGCAGCATTCGTTGGGGAACTCGCGGAGCCCCTGCTCCACGATCTCCTTGAAGAACACGCCGTCCAGCTCGATCCCCATCGCACCTGCAATAACTCTATCAGCGCGGTGCTATTCCCCGAGTCGCGATCCAACCCGTATCTGGCCGGGCCGTCCGGCCTCGGTCCGACCGATGCGCGCGGCCCGGACCCCCCGCTCCACCAGCGCGGTCTCGAGCGCGGAAGCGTCCCGCACGGCGATCAGGAGCCCGCCGGAGGTCTGGGCATCGGCCAGGACGACCTGCTCGGGCTCGGTCAGCTCTCCGGGCTCCAGGAAGGGCCGGACGAAGGCCAGGTTGCGCTTGCTGCCGGATGGCACGACATCGGCCCGGGCCAGCTCGAGGGTGCCGGGCAGCAGGGGGATCTCCTCCGCGTCGAGCACGGCGGCGACCCCGGAGCCCTCGAGCAGCTTCTGCAGGTGGCCCAACAGCCCGAACCCGGTGACGTCCGTGGCCGCCGAGACCCCGGCCTCCAGCATCGCCTCGGCCGCCCCCCGGTTCAGCTCCACCATCAGTTCGACGGCCGCCCGGATCTGCTCGGGCGTGGCCTGTCCCCGCTTGATCGCGGTGGAGGCGATGCCCAGCCCGAGCGGCTTGGTGAGGAACAGGTCCGCGCCCGCCGGCGCGGTCGAGTTCCGCACCAGTCGGTCGGCCCGCGCGAACCCCAGGGCCACCATCCCGTACTTGGGCTCGGGATCGGTGATCGTGTGGCCGCCGAGGACCACGGTCCCGGCACGAGCGGCGACGTCCTGTCCTCCTCGGAGGACCTCGGTCAGCAGATCGAGCGGCAGGTCGTCCACCGGCCAGCTCACCAGGTTCAACGCCACGGCGGGGGCCGCGCCCATCGCGTACACGTCGCTGAAGGCGTTCGCCGCGGCGATCCGACCCCAGTCGTAGGGGTCGTCCACGATGGGCGTGAAGAAGTCCACCGTCGCCACGAGCGCCCGCCCGTCGGGCAGACGGTAGGCGGCGGCGTCGTCGCCGGTCTCCGCCGAAACCAGCACCTCCTCCGGCATCGTCGGAGCCTCGAGTCGGCTCAGGACCTGAGCCAGGTCACCGGGACCGAGCTTGCACGCTCAGCCGGCGCCGTGGCTGAAGCTGGTCAGCCGCACCTCGTCCCGCATGAGCCGAGGATACGCGGGGCCGGCGGTCATGCCCGAACCGCCACGGGTGTCGGCCCTGGATCAGCCCGCCAGGTTGTCGGTCATCAACCGGCTCCACAGCCTGACGAGCGAGCGGGCCCCGCTCGCACGGACGCAGGTCGGTGCCGAGAAGCGAAACCCGGCGGGTCGACGGAACCGCATGAGTTGACACACCCCACCCCGCGGGAGCTGGATGCCTCATTGCGCCGGCCGATGGGGATCCACCGTGCCGGAGACGCTGACGGAAAGAGCCCCGTCACCCCCGACCTTCATCGGACGACCTAGGGCCAACGTCCATCCCCGGGTACGCCTCCTAGGTCATTCGTCCATTCCTGCTTCCTATCCGCCACCAATCCCCCGTTTGGGGGATGCCTCGTCCAGGGTGAGTTAGGACAATCGGCCGACAGCGTTAGGGGGATAGGGGGGCTTACGAGATGTATCGTGGCGCATCGCCTCGACCCTGTCGAGGAGGCGAGCCTGGCCTGCTCGCGCCCCGCCGTTCCGACCTTGGCACGCGAGCACCACCCGGGTGCCCACGGACGACGGGTCACGCCGGACGGAGTATCGGGAGGGCTAGGTGAAGAACAAGAAAGGACTACTCGCCGCCCTGGGGGCGTTCACGCTACTCATGGCGTTGACGCTCCCGGCGAGCGCAGGATCGGTGGGGAATGCATCGGGCTTCGAGGACGACGACGGCAACCTGGCCGTCGACAGCACGTTCGACTGGAACAGCTTCGCCCCCACGACCTGGGAAGGCACGGCGCCATACCGGCAATCGGACAAGGTCCTATCCGGTTGGACGTTCAAAGGAATCGAGGACGCCCAGGCGACGAACGCCGACTCGGCCTTCGCCGGCGGTACCAAGCAGGACGACAACTGTCCCACGGTGAACACCGGGAAGGCCCCGAACAAGGACGACCTGAAGCGGATCTACCTGTCCACCAAGGTCGTGGGCGGCCACACCTACCTGAACCTCGCGTGGGTCCGGATCCCGCAGAACACGACGTCACCGTCCGCCCACATCGGGTTCGAGTTCAACAAGGGCACCGACGGGACCTGCGGTGGCAGCTCCAACGGTCTCGTCAAGCGCGTGGCCGGCGACATGCTGATCGTGTACGACTTCGAAGGTGGCGCGACCGACACCCCGGTCATCACCCTCCGTCGGTGGGTCACCTCCGGCGCGTGCGAGGTGGGCAGTGACAGCCCACCCTGCTGGGGACCGGCGACCAACCTGACCGACGC
>DASQQQ010000385.1:0-7204 GCA_035643355.1 Actinomycetota bacterium
CCGCAGCTCCTCCTGCTCGCGGACGGGAGCCCGGCTCCGGACGATGGGGATCTGCGCGAAGTCGTAGACGGGCGGTGGGGAGGAGGTGGCCCACTCCAGGGTCTCGCCGCCCCAGGGGTTCGCCGGGGCGGGCGGACCGTACTTCTTCGTCCAGATCACGTTCGCGATGATCGCGACGATCCCCGCGGTCAGGATGTACGCCCCGATCGTCTCGGCCAGGTTGTAGCCCGCCCACCCGCGGCCCGGGAGGTACGTGTAGATCCGGCGGGGCATGCCCGCCATCCCCTGGAAGTGCATGGGGAAGAACGTCACGTTGAAGCCGACGAAGACCAGCCAGAAGGACAGCTTGCCCAGCGCCTCGTGGTACATGCGCCCGTAGAACTTCGGCATCCAGACGTAGAGCCCGGCTAGCAGGGGGAAGGCCGACGCCCCCAGCAGGACGTAGTGGAGGTGGGCCACCACCATGTACGAGTCGGTCGCGGCCTGGTCGAACGGGATGTCCGCGAACATCGCCCCCGACAACCCGCCCACCACGAACTGCCAGATGAACGCGATGCCGAACAGCATGGGGGTCTTCAGGTCCAGTCGCCCGGTGAGCATGGTGGCCACCCAGGCCAGCACCTGGATCGCGCTCGGGATGACGATCACCAGGCTCACGGCTGCGAAGAAGCTCATGGTGAGGTTCGGCAGCCCGATCGCGAACATGTGGTGGACCCAGACCCCGAATCCCAGCGCCGCCGTCCCCATCTCGGCCAGCACCAGAACCGGATAGCCCACCACCGAGCGGCGGGTGAACGTGGACATGATCGAGTGCATCACGCCGGCGGCCGGCAGGAAGATGATGTAGACCTCGGGGTGGCCGAAGATCCAGAACAGGTGCTGCCACAGCACCACGTCCCCGCCGGCGCCGGGGTCGTAGAAGTGGAACCCCAAGTTGCGGTCCAGCCACAGGAAGATCAGCGCGGCGGTCAGCGACGGCAGCGCGAAGATGATGGACAGCGACTGCGCCAGGAACGCCCACGCGAACAGCGGGGTGCGCCCGAGGGTCATCCCCGGCGCCCGCATCTTGAAGAACGTGACCACGACGTTGATCGCGGCGGCCGTCGTGGATACGCCGAGGAACAGCAGGCCGAGCGTGTAGAAGTCGATGTTCAGCCCGGGCGAGTACGTGCGGGAGGCCAGGGGCACGTAGTCGAACCAACCGGCGTTGGGGACCTCGTTGATCACCCAGCTCGAGTACATGAACAGGCCGGCCATCAGGAACACCCAGTAGCTGAAGTTGTTCAGCCGGGGGAAGGCTAGGTCCCGGGAGCCGAGCATCAGGGGCAACAGGTAGACGGCGAAGCCCGTGCCCATGGGGATCACGAAGAAGAAGATCATCGTCACCCCGTGCAGCGTGAACAGCTGGTTGTACATGTTCGGGCTGAGCAGTTGTTCGCTGGGCCGTGCCAGCTGGGTCCGCATGGCGAGCGCCTCGGCCCCACCCGCCAGGAAGAAGGCGAACGCGGTGTACAGGTACCGCAGTCCGAGTCGCTTGTGGTCGATCGACTCCAGGATCGTCTTCAGCCCGGGCGGCTCCTTCCAGATCTGCTCCAGGCGTTCGGTGGCGCGGCGGTTAAGGGTGATAGCCATGGGCTACTTCAAGCTCTCCAGGTAGCTGATGACGTCCTGCAGGTTCTTGGGGGCCAGGGCAATGGGGGGCATCAGGTTGCCCGGCTTGATCGTCTGCGAGTCCGAGATCCACCCGCCCAGGTAGCCCGGAGTGTTGGGGACGCTGTTCGCCGCCAGCCGCTGGCGGCTGCCCACGTGGGTCAGGTCGGGCCCCACGGTCCCGTCGGCCGGGGTGCCGCGGATCGTGTGACAGGCCGAGCACGGCCCGTTCACGAAGACCTGCTCCCCCTGCTGGAGCGACGGGCTCCTAGGGGTGGGCGCGGGCGCGGCCTGGTTGGCGAGCCAGCTCTGGAACGCAGCCTGGGGCTGCGCCACCACCAGGATCAGCATGTGCGCGTGCTGGAGCCCGCAGAACTCGGCGCACTGCCCGTAGTAGGTCCCGGGGGTAGTCACCGTGGTGGTGAAGCCGTTCACGCGACCGGCGATCAGGTCCGTCTTGCCGGCCAGCTCGGGAACCCAGAAGCTGTGGTTCACGTCGGCCGAGCGCAGCACGAACCGCACCGGGACCCCGACCGGCACGTGGATCTCGTTGGCGGTGGTGAAGGTGCCGCCGCCCGGGGCCGGGTAGCGCAGCTCCCACCACCACTGGTGGCCGATCACGGTGATCGTGAGGGCGGGCTTGCCGGGGTCGGCGATGCTGGCCAGCGTGACGTTGCTGAGGGCCCACTCCGTGGACAGCAGCATCACCGGCAACATCACGCCTCCCACCACGATCAGCCAGACCCCACCCCGAGGGTTCCGCGCCGGGTTCGGGCCCCTGTTCCGGCGGAAGACCACCGCCCACAGCAGCAAGATCGTGATGATGGCGAGCACGGCGACCGAGGTCCAGATCAGGTAGGTCCAGTCGTTGGCCACGTGATGCGCCGCCGAGCCGGCCGGACGGGTGATGTTCGAGCGGTTGGAGACGCACCCGGATGCCACCAGCATCAGCACCCCGCATCCCAGCGCGTAGGGCAGACGACAGGATCGGAGCCCGGAGCCTCGCACGCAGCCGCTGTACCCATGGGCCATTGGGCCGAAACGAGATCCGCCCCGTCGCCCCCTCGGTCCCCGTCACGCCTTCCGGAGGCGCGTTGGACGGCCCCCGTGATCCGCACCGGCGGCCCCTGGTGTCGCCGCCCCGGGCGGCGGGTAGGCCATGGTCGAACAGGGTGCGAACGACCTATCGACCGACAGGAGTGGACCATGGCTACGACGACCGACCGGGACGTCATCGACGAGGTGATCGACGACCACGCGCAGATCAAGCGGCTCTTCGCCGAGGTGGAGTCGGCGACCGGCACGGGCAAGCGGGATGCTTTCGAGGCGCTGATGCGCAAGCTCGTGGTCCACGAGACCGCGGAGCAGGAGGTGGTCCATCCGCTCACGCGCGCGGCCCACGCCGAGGGGGTCGTGGACGAGCGCCTCTCCGAGGAGAAGGAGGGCGAGCGGATGCTGGCCGAGTTGGCGGGAATCGGCCCCGACGACGCCGGGTTCGATGCCACGTTCACCAAGCTCAAGGAAGACGTCCTTCAGCACGCGAGGATGGAGGAGCAGCACGAGCACCCGAAGATCCGGGCGGAGATCGAGGAGAGCCGGCTCCGCCAGCTGGCCACCGCCTTCCGGGCGGCCGAGACGGCGGCCCCCACCCGACCGCATCCCCACGGGCCGACCTCGGCCACGGGCAACATGGCGGTGGGGCCGATCGTAGCAATCATGGACCGGGCGAGGGACGCGATCCGCGACGCGATGCGGAAGATCAGCGCCTGACGAGGACCATCCCTCGCCGGACGACCGACCGGCGCTGCTCGTCGGTCAGAAGCCGAACCTGCGCAGGCGCCGCAGCTCTTCCAGGTGACGCGCGCCCAGTCGCGCCAACTTCCGCTCACCGAGCGGGGTGAGGCGGAGCCGGACCACCCGGTGATCCCGCTCGCTGCGCTGCCGCTCTACCAGGCCGGCCTCCACCGCCCGGTCGACGAGCCCCACCGCGCTGTGGTGGCGGAGCAACAGCACCTCGGCGACCTCCCCTACCGTGGGCGAGCCCGAGGCATGGCCCCTGATGGCCAAGAGGAGCTGATGCTGCGCCGGCGTGAGCTCCTCGGCATGCGCCTGCTCCTCGCTCCAGTGCAGGAACCGGCGAAGCTCGGTACGGAACACGAGCAGCTGCCCGTACTCGGCGTCGGAGGGTTCTCGGTCCGAGTTCATAGGTCGTATTACGATACTATCGTGCTTCGACCTTTCAGCTTCGGTGATGGGTGGCTGGACCGGTTCATGCTCGGCCTGCCGCGCCGCATGGTGGGCCTGATCGTCCTCGTGGGGTTCGGCGGCGGCGCCGTCGGCGCCGCGTACCTCCTGGGCCTCCACCTGCTGCAGCGGGTCCTGTGGCCGGGGCGCTGGTCGGGAGCCGTGGGGTTCGCCGTGTTGGGTGGCGTGGGCCTGTTCGCCGGGCTCGTCACGCGCTTCGTGGGCAGCCCGGGCGACGTGGAGCTGATGGTGGACAACATCCATGTGTCCGGCACCGCGACCGGCCTGCGCACGCTCCGGTCCCTGATCCCCATCTCCCTCCTGTGCATCGCCTCGGGTGGGGCGATGGGGCCGGAGGCGCCGCTGGTCCAGACGGCGGGGTCGGCCGCCTCCTACGTGGGCAAGCGCTGGTACCCGAAGCCGCGGGAGGCACGCGTGCTCACCATCACCGGGATGGCGGCGGCCTTCACGGTGCTCTTCGGCGCTCCGATCGGCTCCGCGATCTTCGCTCTGGAGCTGCTCCACCGCCGCGGGCTCCAGTACTACGAGGCCCTGTTGCCGGCGATCCTGGGCTCGCTCGCCGGGTACACGATCTACGCCGGCCTGACCGGCGCCGGGCTCGCGCCCGTGTGGCGCCTGCCGGCCCCGGTCGCGATCTCGCTGGGAGACCTCGGCTGGTCGATCGTCGCTGGGGCGGCCGGCGCGGTGGTGGCGGTGGCCTTCACCTACACGAGCGCGGCTCTGCGCCGGGCGGCCCGATGGCTCCGCCCCGAGCTCCGCCCGGTGCTCGGGGGCCTGGGGCTGGCCGCACTCGGCCTGCTGTCCGCCTACTCGCTCACCTACGGCGAGGGCCAGGTCACCCAGATCGTGGAGCACCACGGGACGGTGGCGTTCTTCGCGCTGGCCGCGCTGGCCAAGCTCGCCGGGACCTCGATCACGCTGGCCAGCGAGTGGCGAGGAGGCTTCATCATCCCGCTGTTCTTCATCGGTGCCTCGCTGGCGCGGGCCCTGCACGGGGCCTTCCCCGGCAGCCACGAGGCCATCCTCATCGCGGCCCTGATGGTGGCCGCCAACGTCGGGGTCACCAAGACCCCTCTGGGATCCACGCTCGTGATCACCGAGATGGGCGGCATCCGGTTGCTGCCCACCACCCTGCTGGCCGCCGTGGTGGCGCTCATGCTCACCAGCGAGGTCGGCTTGATCCAGACCCAACGGGAGCGCGACGCGATCGGCGGGCCGTCAGCGGGGACGGGATGACTCTTCGTCGCATCCGTGCTACCGGATCGCCCGCAGCGCGAGGGACGGCTTGTGCCGGAGACTCCGCTCCCGCTCGGGCCGGTCTGGATCCGACGTGTTCGAGGAGGCGCTTCGCGAACGTCCGTGGACGGGAATCGCGAGCGGACTATCGCTCGCTATCAGACTCCAGATGCCCTTCACGTTGCTGAGACTCCGCTCCATCATCGCCCGAACGAACTCCGTCTTGTCGGGCTCCATCTGGGGGAGCTCCGTCGTCACGGTGAGGAGTGTTCGCCCTTTCCTCTGAGCCTCGAACGTGGCCCGCCCAAACATGTCCCTGTTCCCGTCGTGGATCGATAGGCGAACCGGCGCGGGCAACAGCGCCAACGCACCAGACCCTGCCCACATGAGGTGGGAGCAGCGACCGAGGGCCGGGCAGGAGCAGCACCACCGGTTCCACCACCCCGTTCGTCTGGGCATGCGAGCCGGCGCGCCAAGCAGAACGGCGGTCAGGCAGAGTGACGACCGGCGGACGACGAGCGGACGGGCCGCACCTTCGCGTACCGGGAAAGCCCACCCCAGGAAGGGAACCGACGAACGAGGACAGGGTCGCCCTCCATCGTCCAGACGCCCCGTGCCGTCGCCTCAGGGATCGACAGGCGTCCCATGTGCACGAGCATCAGCGTGTACGGATCGGTCTTCACGATCATGTCCTCGTCGCCGCCGGGCGGCCTCAGGCACACCTCGCCCTCGCCGTCCTCGAACAGCATCCAGAACCGTCGATGCTTCCCCGACGGGAGGTCGAAGCGGATGACCACTCGCCGCTTCGGAAGCCGCTCGGGCTTGACCGCGTTCCTCCAGGCCCACAGCACGACGAGCGGGTCGGTGTGCTCGGGTCCGACCTGTAGCCACCTCGCGCCCCAGGTCCCCAGGGCGAATGAGAGCTCCGCCAGCTCCTCCCCCGCCCGGGTGAGGACGTAGGACGCGCGCCCCTCCCGGTACCGCTCGCGCCCGACGATCCCCTGCCGCTCGAGCGAACGCAAGCGCTTGGAGAGCAGCGTCCTGGACATGGTGGGCACGCCCTGATGCAGCTCCGAGAACGTTCGGCATCCGAGGGCCAGGTTCCGCAGGATGAGGGGCGTCCACCGCTCCGCGAAGATCTCCGCGCCCCTGGCGATCGGACAGTACTGACCGTAGGTCCGCATCCTCGCATCCTGTCCGGTCGGCGGGTTCCATACAAGTCCACTTTCTGGACTCGACATGAGCCCGCTCGCCGGGGACCATCGGACCAGCAGCGAGGAGGTCCCGATGAGCACCGCTCCCACCGCCCCCGTCTCGACGGTCCCGCCGGCCGCGTTGTCCGGGTTCCGCGAACGGTTCCGAGGAGAGCTCCTGGAGCCAGGGATCGGGGCGTACGAGGAAGCGAGGACGATCTGGAACGGGGCGATCGATCGCAAGCCCGGACTGATCGCCAGGTGCCGGGATGCCTCCGACGTCGCGGCAGCCGTGCGTCTGGCCGCAGATCACGACCTCCTCACGTCGGTTCGAAGTGGCGGGCACGGAGTGGGCGGCCTCGCCCTCTGCGACCACGGGCTGGTGATCGATCTGTCCGCGATGCGACGGATCGAGGTCGACCCACGCGCCCGGACCGTGCGAGTGGAGGCGGGCGTGCTGCTCGGCGAGCTGGACCGGGCGACCCAGGCTCACGGCCTGGCCGTTCCCTCGGGGATCGTCACCCACACGGGGGTCGCCGGCCTCACGCTCGGTGGAGGGATCGGGTGGCTGATGCGCAAGCACGGACTGACCGCCGACCACCTGCTCGCGGCCGAGGTCGTGCTGGCCGACGCGACGAGGGTCAGGGCGACGAGGGAGGAGCACCCCGAGTTGTTCTGGGCGCTCCGCGGAGGCGGCGGGAACTTCGGCGTCGTGACCTCGTTCCTGTTCCGTGCGCACGAGATCGGGCCGGTCGTACCGGCCGGCCCGCTGCTGTTCCCGATCGAGCGCGCCGAGGAGGTGATGGGCTTCTATCGAGACTGGGCGCACCAGACCCCGGATGAGCTGACCACCATCCTCA
>DASQQQ010000386.1:0-2208 GCA_035643355.1 Actinomycetota bacterium
GTTCTCCATCGGCGAGCACGTAGGGACACACCGTCCTCGGTCCGCACCCTGAACTCGTCGTAGGAGGCCATCATCGGGCGCCTACCCATCCTGGTGGCTTCCACACCGCGGATCGGTGGCATGGGTCGTCCTCAGGTTGGGGATGAACAGTGGTGCATGCGATCCATGAGGGAGCTCCTGGCGCGCTGGGGGCGCGATGAGGAAGCGTGGAGCGATCTGCGGGCGGGCGCGCTGACCGGCCTGCTGTCCTCCGCCTACTCCACGCTGTTCGTGCAGTTCCTGGCCCGGGACACGGGCCGCGACCCGCTGGTGGACTGGATGCAGGTGGGCACCGTCCCGCTCCGGAACCGAGCGATCCGCTCGCGCCCTGGACCGGTCGGGGTCTCGGCGGGGGTCCTCGCGCATCAGTTCGCCGACTTCTTCTGGGCGGTGGGGTTCTTCGGGACGATCATCCCCCGGATCCCTCGGCGCCGCCGGACGGCGTTCCTGCTGGCCTCGGCGGCGCCCTGGGCCGCCGCCACCGCCGCCGCCGAGTACTACCTGGCTCTGCCCTGGTTGCAGCCGATCCTGCCGATGCAGGTCCCATACTGGACCGCCATGGGGGTGCACCTCAGCTCGGCGGCCGCCTACCCGCTGTTCATGCTGTTCGGGGAGGGGGATCGAACGGCGGGGCGGAGGGCGGCGGCGCTGCTGGCCGCGTCGGTCCCGATCATGGCATTCCTCGACGCCCGCTCACGGAGCCGGCGCGGGCTGCGGTGGGCGATCCGGGGCCAGGAGGAGGACCGCCGGTTCCTGCACATGATGACGGGCCACCACCGGACCGGACTGCGGCTGGCCGAGCTGGCCGCCGAGCGGGCCGCGGCCCCCGATCTTCGTGCTCTGGGGCGCTTGATGGCGGCCGAGCACGACGCGGAGATCCGGCTGATGGCGGACTGGTGGGCGACGTGGTTTGGGGGCGAGGTCCAACCACTGAGCTCGACAGAGCGCGACGCGATGCCGGGAATGCCCCTTCGGACGGACGTCGACCGCCTGGCGCGGATGGACGGGCGATCGTTCGACCACCGGTTCCTGGAGCTCATGGTCCCCCATCACCTGGGGGCGATCCGGATGAGCGAGCGGAAACTCTCCGAGCCAGGCGACGTCCGCCTGCGGCTCCTGGCCCGCAACATCCGCCACTCACAGCTCCGCCAGATCGATCGGATGGAGTCGTCCCGCTGGATCGAGGACGACCATCGAGGATGACCCGCGGGCACGAGAGTGATCAGCTGGCCGGGATCCACAGGCAGGGAAGTGCGCCCCGGGAGGGATTCGAGCCCCGACCTTCTGATCCGTAGTCGCAAGACAGGCGTCTGTCTGCTGCGGTGGAGCGACGTTATCGCAGGTCACGACGGTGCCGCCGCCTGGCGTCCGCGGTCGAGGTTGGCCATCTTCGGCGCAGTAGATGGCCAATCGGATGGCCAAGCGTTGCTCAGCCAGCTTCAACCTCGCGGGGGTGCTTGGCGCCGCGCGGGAGGCGGCGTGGCGGGATGCTCGCGGTCGGGCCGAGCAGTATGCCGCGCTGGCCGGTGTCGCGCTGGGCCGGGTCTTGCGGATCGACGAGGTGGGCGGCGCGCGACCCGTGCTGCCGCTGGCGGGGCGCTACGAGGCGCAGGCTGCTGCCGGCCCGGCCGTGGAGGTGGGTGAGGCGGAGGTGGGGGCAAGGGTGGCCGTCACGTGGGCGTTGCTGGACCCTCCGCTGCCCCCCGCCGGTGAGCGCTCGTGGTGATCGCCGTTGAGGTTCACACACCGTCTCTGTGTCGTCGGGCCGTCGGTCCCCGGCGATCCGGCCGCCGCTGCGGGCAGGGTAGGATGACCAGGCTGAACGGTTTGCCTGGGCAAGGGTGGGTGATGACCGGCTGGACGACCCCCAGGGCACGCGCGCGCTGGCTGCTGCTGGGGGTCGCCGCGGCACTGGCGCTGCTGCTGGTGGTTGGTCGCCTTCAGCACGGTGACCTCGCGGCCCATCGGCCCGCACCGGCGCCGGTGGCGCCGACCACGAGCGCCCGCCCGCTGCCGGTCACGGCCACCATCGGGCTGGGCGAGTTATCTGGGCCGCAGTTCGCCAGCTGGTCGCAGGTCATGGTCGGGGAGGGCAGGCTGTGGGTGGTGGTGGACGGGGTCCTGGTCGGTGTCGATCCGAGGCGCCTCCGCACGGTGGTCAGGGTCCGG
>DASQQQ010000387.1:0-2933 GCA_035643355.1 Actinomycetota bacterium
GACCGTACCCTCGGCCAGCGTCGTGGCGGCGTCGGCCCGGTCGTCGACGATCAGGATCCGCCCAGGCAGGGGGCTCTCGGCGCGGCCCAGCGCCTCGAGGAGCCGGGCCAAGGACGGTCGGCCCACGGTGGGGACGACCAGGTCGATCTCAGGCTGCATCGGAGGACCGGGCGAACACCGAGGCCCGCCGGACCAGATAGGGGCCGATGGCCAGGGCGTCGATCGGCGCCGATCCGAAGCACTCGAGGGCGTCCCGGGGATCGTCCACGATCGGTCGGCCAGCCGTGTTCAGGCTGGTGTTCACCACCACCGGGACCCCGGTCCGACGCTCGAAGGCCCGGAGCACCGCCGCCACCAGCGGCTCCTGCTCGGCGTCCACGGTCTGGATGCGCGAGGTCCCGTCCACGTGCACCACGGCGGGGATGCGCTCCCTCCACTCGGGACGGACCCGGTGGGTGAACAGCATGTACGGGCTGGGGAACGGTCCCCCCTCGAAGACCCGGCTCGCTCGCTCGGTCAGGACGAGGGGCGCCACCGGACGGAACTCCTCGCGTCCCTTGATCCGGTTCAGCCGGTCCAGGTTCTCGGGCCGTCGGGGATCCGCCAGCAGGCTCCGGTGACCGAGCGCCCGGGGACCCCACTCGCTCCTCCCCTGGAACCAGGCCACCACCCCGTCCTCGGCCAGGATCGCCGCGACCTGGTCGGCCAGGTCGGAGGGCCGCTCGAACGGCACGGCGGCCTCCTCCAGCCGTTCCGCCAGGACCCGCTCGGACCATCCCCGCCCGAGCGCCGGGGTGCTGAAGGGTTCCGGACGGTCACCGAGCTCACGGGCCAGGTACAGGGCGGCGCCCAGCGCGGTCCCGGCGTCGCCCGCGGCCGGCTGGACCCACACCTGCTCGAAGGGCCCCTCTTGCGCCAGCCGGCTGTTGGCGACGCAGTTCAGCGCCACCCCGCCCGCCATGGTCAGCGTGGATTCCCCCGTCCTGTGGTGGAGCCAACGGGCCAGCTCCAGCAGGACCTCTTCGAGCCGACGCTGCACGCTGGCCGCCAGATCGGCGTGCTCCGCGCTCCAGGGATCGCCGGGGCGCCGGGGCTTCACCAGCGAGGACCACTCGGGGAACCGGACCGTGAACCGCCCGTCGCCGGTGGTTCGGACCGCCCGCCCCATCTCCGGGGCGAACGCGGGATCCCCGTAGGAGGCGAGGGCCATCACCTTGTACTCGTCGGAGGCTCGGCGGAACCCCAGGTGCTCGGTGACCTCCTCGTACAGCAGGCCCAGGGAGTGCGGCAGGGGCTGGACGGCCACGACCTCCAGCCGTCCGTCCCGGGCGCGGCCCGACAGGTAGGAGGCACGCTCCCCCCGACCGTCGAGCACCATGACCGCGGAGCGGTCCGTGGGCGCCGCAAGGTACGCGGAGGCGGCGTGCGCCACGTGGTGAGGCACGAACCGCACGATCGCCGGGTCCAGCCCGGGCAGCGCGGCCCGCAGGAACAGCGGCGCCCGATGGGCGAACAGCGTGCGCAGCCCCTCCCAGTCCCGGGCGGTGATGTCGGGGCCCGGGTCGGGCAGCGCGCTGGGATCGTACGAGTACCCGACGGCATCGAGGTGCTCGGGATCCAACCCCGCCGAGCGCAGGCACCACGCCGCAGCCCGCTCCGGCAGCTCCCACGTGGAGAAGGGCACCGGGAGCTTCCCGTGCTTACGGCGACTGAACCGCTCCTCCTCGGCCGCCGCCACGATGCGTCCGTCGACCACCAGCGCCGCCGCCGGGTCGTGGAACACCGCGTTGATCCCCAGGACTACGGACAACTCACTCTCCAGTCGCCGGTCGGATACGCCGGCCCCGGTCCCCGATGGCATGCCGGCTCGCTTGGCGCTACCCGGGCCCATGCCACGACAAACGCTGCTTGCACGCCGGTTTCGAGCCGCGCGGGACCGGGCATGCACTTGCCTGAGATGGCAGCGGCGCGCGACGATTGGGGTCCCGGCCGCGCCCTCGTGACCGGCGGCGCCGGCTTCCTCGGTTCGCACCTGTGCGAGCGACTCCTGGACGAGGGCGCCGAGGTCATCTGTCTGGACAACCTCTCCACCGGCGCTCGCGACAACGTGGCCCATCTGATCGGTCGGGCCGGCTTCACGCTGTGGCATGCCGACCTGGCGGCGCCGATCGCTCCATCCGACGGGGTGGCCCCCTTCGGACGCGAGCGTCCGGTGGACACGGTGCTGCACCTCGCCTCTCCGGCCAGCCCCCGGGACTACCTCCGGATGCCGATCGAGACGCTCCGGGTCGGCTCGACGGGGACCTTCCGGGCCCTGGAGCTCGCGCGGGAGCTCCGCGCCCGGTTCCTCCTCGCCTCCACCTCCGAGGTCTACGGGGACCCCCTGGTCCATCCGCAGCCGGAGGGCTACCGGGGCAACGTAGACCCGGTCGGACCGCGATCCGTGTACGACGAAGCCAAGCGCTTCTCGGAGGCCGCGACCGCGGCGTTCGCCCGGCAGGCCGGCCTGGAGGTGCGGATCGCTCGGATCTTCAACACGTACGGGCCCCGGATGCGCCCCGACGACGGGCGGGTGATCCCGACCTTCGTACACCAAGCGTTGAGCGGACGGCCGTTCACGATCAACGGCGACGGCGAGCAGACCCGGTCGCTCTGCTACGTGAGCGACATGGTGGAGGGCCTGTGGCGCCTCCTGCGCTCGGACGTGCGGGTGCCGGTGAACCTGGGCAACCCCGTCGAGCACTCGGTGCTCGAGGTCGCCGCCGCGGTGGCTCGGACCGCCGGGGTGGAGCCCGACTACCGCTTCAACGCCCCGATGAGCGATGACCCGCGCCTCCGCCGTCCCGACATCGGGCGGGCCCAGCAGCTGCTGGGATGGCGGCCGAAGGTGAGCCTGGCCGACGGGCTGAGGATCACGATGGACTGGTTCCGTA
>DASQQQ010000388.1:0-3321 GCA_035643355.1 Actinomycetota bacterium
GGCATCGTCACCTCGACCAGCCTGCGGATCGGGGGCGATGAGCTCGACGAGTCCATCATCAACTTCGTGAAGAAGGAGTACTCGCTGCTGCTGGGCGAGCGCACCGCGGAGGCCATCAAGCTGGCCATCGCCTCGGTCTACCCCATGCAGGAGGAGCTGATCGCCGAGATCCCGGGGCGGGACCTGGTCACCGGCCTGCCGAAGACGATCCAGATCACGGACAGCGAGATCCGCCAGGCCATCGAGGAGCCGGTAACCTCCATCATCGACTCGATCAAGGCCACCCTGGACCGCACGCCCCCCGAGCTGGCCGGGGACATCATGCACAAGGGCATCGTGCTGACGGGAGGCGGTGCGCTCCTGCGTGGGCTGGACCGGCGCCTGAGTCACGAGACGGGCATGCCGGTCCACATCGCGGAGAACCCGCTCTCGTCCGTGGCCATCGGATCCGGACGGTGCCTGGAGGAGTTCGAGGTCCTCCAGCGGGTCCTGGTGAGCCCCTCCCGAAGGTAGGGCCTCGTGGCCCTCCCGAACCGCGCCAGGAGCACCCGGCTGCTCGTGGTGGCCCTCGTCTCGATCTGCCTAGCCACCATCACGCTGGACTACCGGGAGGGCGACCACGGACCGCTGGCCGCGGGCGGCCGAGCAGCCATCACCGTGATCGGCCCGCTCCAGGAGACCGTCTCCAAGGTCACCCACCCCGTGGGGAACTTCTTCTCCACGCTGGTCCGCCTCCCGGCGATCCGCCGGGAGAACGAGCTGCTCAAGGAGCGGGTCGCCGCGCTCGAGTCGCAGATCGGGACGGCCGTCTCCGATGAGCGCCGGCTCCACGAGCTGGAAGCCCTGTTGGACGTGCAGCAGAGCCTCGGTCCCAACGTGCGGACGGTGGGCGCTCAGGTCATCGCCAACGGCGCCTCGAACTTCGAATGGACCATCACGATCGACAAGGGGTCCAGCGACGGCGTGCGGGTGGACGACCCGGTGGTCGCGGCCGGCAAGCAACTCGTGGGCCATGTGGTCCGGGTGGGACCGGACGCCTCCATGGTCCAGCTGCTGGTGGATCCCGATTCGGCGGTGGCCGGCCGGCTGGAGACCTCCGGCAAGACCGGACTGGTCACCGGTCAGGGCAACCAGGACATGCGGATGGGCCTGATCGACACCACCACGGACGTGCAGGCGGGAGAGCAGGTGGTCACGGCCGCTTACAGGATCCCCGGGGTGGCTCAGAGCCTCTACCCACCGGGGGTGCTGATCGGCACGGTGTCCCGGGTCCTCCCGGATGAGGCGGCCTTGGAGAAGTACATCACCGTGAGCCCGGCAGTGGACGTGTCGAGCCTCGACATCGTGCTGGTGGTCCTTCCCGATGGCGGCGGGTAGCCTGACGGTCCGTGCGCCGCACGCTGTCCCTCGCCGCCATCATCGTGACCGCCCTGCTTCTCCAGACCACCGTGTTCGCGGAGGTCCGGCTGCTGGGTGCCCGGCCCGAGCTCATGTACCTGGTCACCATCCTGTTCGCGATGCTGGAGGGGCCTTCGTCCGGGGCCGTTACCGGCTTCGCCGGGGGCATGGCGCAGGATTTCCTCCTGAACCAGGCCAAAGGCATCACGGCCCTGACCCTGACCTTGCTCGGGTACGCGATCGGGATGCTGCGCCAGTACATCGTGAGTCCCTCGCCGCTCCTGCCGGTCTTCCTGGTCGCGGGGGGAACCTTCGTCGGCGTGCTCTTCTACGGGATCGTGGCGTTCCTGCTCGGGCAGCTGGACACCTCCTGGCTGTACCTGGTCCGGACCTCGGCGCTGTCGGGCCTGTACAACGCGATCCTGACGCCGCTGTTCCTGCCGATCCTGCGCCGACTGGCGGAGGGCTCTCGCACCCGCCGCGTGATCCGGTGGTGAGGAGCCGATGACGGACGGGCGGATCGGGCTGCGTCTGAAGGTGCTGGCGCTGCTGGTGACGTTCATGTTCGCGGCCCTCACCACCCGGCTGTGGTTCCTCCAGGTGCTGGCCTTCGAGCAGAACCGGGACTCGGCGAACCGCAACGCGGTCCGGACGGTCGAGGTGCCCGCCCCCCGGGGTCGGATCCTCGACGACACCGGACGCACGGTCCTGGTGGGGAACCGGATGAGCCTGGTCGTGACCGTGAACCGCCAGGAGGCCGGTGATCGGCTGGAGCAGACCCTGTTCGACCTCTCCAAGGTCCTGGGGATCCGACCCACCGAGCTGGCGGCCCGTGCCGACAGCAAGCTCTACTACGTGTACCAACCGGTCCCCGTGGCGATCGGTGTCTCCAAGCGCGTGGACTTCTACATCTCCGAGCACCGGAAGATGTTCCCCGGCGTGGAGGTGATCGAGGAGCCCGTGCGCACCTACCCGTTCGGGGATCTGGCCGCCCACGTGCTCGGGTACCTGGGGCAGATCTCGGAGTCCCAGCTGAAGGAGCCGTCCTTCTCCGGCTATGCGGCCGGTGATCTGGTGGGGGTGAACGGCGTCGAGGCCGAGTACGAGCACGACCTCCGGGGCACGAAGGGGGTGCTGAAGTACCGGGTGAACTCGGCCGGTGAGAACCTCGGCCTGATCGGGCGCCTGGCCCCGCAGCCCGGCGACGATCTGGTCCTCACGATCGACCAGCGCCTGCAGGACCTGGCGGAGCAGAGCTTGAAGCTGGGCCTGGAGTATGCCCACGGGATCTACGACTCGAGCTCGGCCAAGGACCTGTCGGCCAACGCGGGCGCCGTGGTGGTGATGGACCCGACCACCGGGGCGATCAAGGCCATGGCCTCGTTCCCCACCTACGATCCGTCCCTGTTCACGAGGAGCATGCCGGAGAAGGAGTACAAGCGACGGTTCGGGGGTGCTACGGACTTCCCCCTCCTGAACCGGGCGGTCCAGGGCCAGTACCCGCCGGGGTCCACGTTCAAGCCCTTCGTGTTGCTCTCGGCGCTCCACCGGGGATTGGTGTCGACGTCGCAGGGATACGACTGCCCGCCGACGTGGTCGGTCCCGGAGGACCCCTTCCACCAGGTCTTCCACAACTGGACCACCGCGAACCTCGGCGTGATGAGCCTGGCGCAGGCGCTGTGGGACTCGTGCGACACGGTCTTCTACCCGATCGGGTACGAGTACTGGCGGATCTTCTACCCCCCCACCGACCCGCCCAAGGAGCCGCTGCAGCGCGATCTGCGGTCCGACGGCTTCGGCCAGGTGGTCCGGGTCGACCTGCCGGGGGCCGGTCCTTACCCGGGGCGGGTGCCCGATGCCGAGTGGAAGGCCGAGGTGAACCACGCGAACCCGAAGGCGTTCCCGGAGGGCGACTGGTTCCCC